>CAZSIY010000001.1:0-37590 GCA_964606825.1 uncultured Oscillospiraceae bacterium
AATTGGACACCGGCATGGGGCGTATAGGCTTTGTTTGCGGAGATGACGACGAAATTACTGCCGATGAGATATTTAATATTTCCGAGCTCGGCGCAATTTGCGTAAAAGGTATTTTTTCGCATTTTTCAAAGGCGGACGAAGAGGATTTGAGCTATTGCCGAATACAGTTTGAACGATTTGAAAAAATGTGCTCTTTGCTTGAAAAAAGAGGACTTCATATCCCCATAAAGCACATTTGCAACAGTGCGGGAATTATGAATTTCCCTCAGTATCACATGGACATGGTGCGTTGCGGAATTATAACATACGGTCTTTATCCCTCGGATTGCATTGCAAAAGATAAGCTAAATCTTATCCCGGCAATGACGGTAAAGGCAAAAATCGTAAACATAAAAACAGTTAAGCACGAAAGTCCCATAAGCTATGGCGGAAATTACGTCGCGGAGACGGGTAAAAAAATTGCCACAATCGCAATAGGCTATGCCGATGGCTTTTCAAGAACATTGTCGGGCCAAACAAGCGTCCTCATTCGCGGAAAGCGCGCAAAAATTGTGGGTAATATATGCATGGACCAGTGCATGGCGGACGTCAGCGAAATTGATGACATAGATTTAAACGATGATGTTATAATATTCGGCTCTGACGGCAATAATACAATTACCGTAGAATTTGTTGCTTCCCTTTTGGGCACGATAAACTATGAGGTTGTATGCTCCATCGGCAGACGAATTCCCCGTGTTTACATACAAAACGGGAAAACCGTAAACATCCTGAACTACCTTTTGTGATTTTTGTATGGCAAAATATACATTTGACAATGCGGCTTAAAAATTATATAATTGTACTATATCAATTTTACCGTACGGTAGTTTACACGGATAGGGGGCATGATTATTTTGTCACGGCAAAAAAAAATACTCATAAGTTTACCCGATACACTGCTTACAGAAGTCGACAGCCTGGCGCTTGCTCGGAATGTCAACAGAAGTGAGTTTATACGCGAGGCTATGAGGCAGTACATTCACCAAAAGAAAAAAGCCGATTTGAATGATGAACTTAAAAAAGGCTATGAGGCAATGTCGGAAATAAATCTTGAAATTGCGGAGTTTTGCTTTTCGGCAGATGATATCCAGCAACGAAGCTACGAGGAAAAACTTGCGGAGTGTGAATGATTTTGATGGTAAAAAGAGGAGATATTTTCTACGCGGATTTAAGTCCCGTTGTCGGTTCAGAGCAGGGCGGAGTGCGCCCGGTTTTGGTTATTCAAAACGACGTGGGAAATAAGTACAGTCCAACCGTAATAGTAGCCGCCATAACGTCGCAGATAAACAAGGCAAAAATGCCCACTCACCTCGAACTTCCGGGCGACGAGTACGGCCTCAGCAAAAATTCGGTAATACTTGCCGAGCAAATAAGAACCGTTGATAAAAGAAGGCTTAAAGAAAAAATAGGTCATCTTGACGAAATTCTTATGAATAAAATCAATATCGCGCTGAAAATCAGTTTCGGAATTGACGATTAAGTTGCAAAAGGAGATGCAGACATATGAAATTTTCAAAATCAAAAATACTTATACCCACGATTGTTGTTTCGGCGGTAATTGCCGCTTCGACTTTCATGGCAATTGCTTCCCCCGGGAGCGAAGACGACCCGCTTATAACTCTTTCTTATATAAACGAAAAGGTTATTCCGTCGCTTAAAGAGTACATTGACTCAAAAATATCCGATGCGCCTCAAAAGGGTGAAACCGTGAATTCCGCATCGCTGGGTTATACTCTTGTAAACGTGAAAGCAAATCATAAAATCATAGGTGCCGAGGGCACGGAGTTTGTTTTGAGAATGGGCTCGGGCACAATAGTTGCCACGGAAAACGGAGGTGTTGCCGATCTTACCGCAGGCGAAGACCTTGCAAACGGAACACCAATTCCCTCAAATCATAACCTTCTTTCGCCCAAAAATGACTCAAGAGGCCTTAAAATGACTACCGACGGAATTGTGCTTATAAAGGGAACATACACCGTTATTCCTGAATAAAAAATTGCGTTGCCGCGAAGCAAATATCTCTCAAATGGGGAATTTGCTTCGCTTTTTTCTTTGCGGGAAAATTGCTTTCAAACTCAGTATTCATCGGGTGTTCCGTGATAGAGTATCAAATTTTTCGGGGGGGGGGGTAGACCTAAACAAATTCGCACGTGAGTGCCGTTTTCGCCCGTATCCACAAAGCTTATTTTGCCGCTGTTTCCGTATTCGAAGCGAAGCCTTTCGGATATGTTGAAAAGTCCGTATCCGATTTTGTCATCACGATCTTTAAATACGTTTTTCAAAGTGTCGTCATCTATCCCGCAACCATTGTCCGTTACGTCAAAAACTATGGTATTATCGTGAGAAAGATATCCGATGACATGAATTATGCCTTTGTGCGAAATGTTCTTAAATCCGTGTTTTATGCAGTTTTCCACCACGGGTTGAAGAATGATTTTCAGCATTTTCATCTCCATAATATCTTCTTCAACGTCAAACTCAATGTCAAACATGTCGTTAAATCTCATTTTTTCTATGAAAACATAGTTTTTTACAAGTGATATTTCGTCGCGCACGGTTATATAGTTTTCGCCGCGGCTGAGAGATATTCTGAAGTAAGAGGCAAGGGCAAGCACGATTTTTTCGATTTCCGTTTGGTTTGTTTCTCGTGCTTTCCAGCATACAATGTCTAAGGCGTTGTAAACAAAGTGGTGTTTTATTTGCGCTTGAAGTGTGCAAAGCCGAGCGAGGTGCTTTTGCTCGCGTTCGTCCTCGTTCTTTTTCATAAGGTCTTTAATTCTTATAACCATGTCGTTAAATTGGTTTTCAAATGCCGCAATTTCTCCGCCGCACTTTTTGGGACGATAAGTTTCGGGAGAATTTGCAAAGGCCGTTATGTCGGCATTTGCGTTTCTTATACTCTTTAAGCAGTTTTTCGAAATTATTGTGCTTATTGAAAGTGACAGCGCAATAGATGCCAAAAGCATAAATGCGTTAAACTTTTTGAGCATGTTTGTAATGGCAAAAAGGTTGTCGTAAGAGGCAACCGTGGTAAGTTTCAAATTGCCTGTAAATGCCGATGACACTTCAAATGTGCGCACCAAGTTTTTAAATATTTTGTCATCTCCCGCGGAAAAATCGGGAATAAAAAGCTCTTTTCCCACAACGCTTTTGTCCGTGCATGAAATAACCCTGTCGGAAAGAGTTATGTAGCACGAAATACTATCTATTTGCAAGTTTGAATAAAGCGAATTCACATAGTTTTCGTCGGAATAAAACAATATATAGCCTACGGCGTTGCCGGTGTAGTAGTTGTGAAGCTTCCTTACGGAAACAACGCATTTTTTGTTGTTGCACTCAATAATTTTGGGCAATATTTTAAATTCCTTGTTGTCTACAGTGCTTAAAAAATCCTCTGTTACCTCTGCGGGGAGCTCTTCTATGCCGTAGCCATAGGAATATACGTTTGATGCATATATAATTTGCGCGCCGGTTATACATTCGCTTCCCGAAAAGCCTTCTTCCATTATTTTTTTAATGTCTTTTCCTTGCTGAACACTGCTTATTTTCTCGGGGTTCATTGTGATATACAGGTAGTTTGATGTGAGCTGTTCTTCAAAAAACGAAAACTCGTATTCCACTTGCTTTGAAAGCGACATGAGATATTCGTTTATGTATTTGTCGGCAACTATGTTTACCGTGTATGTTCTAAAGCAAAAGTAAATGGCGAGGGTGGGAACTAACGAGAAAATCACCATAAACGCAAACAGCACGTTTCTTATGGAGCATGTTTTGCAAATATAGCGTACAATGTGCATTATACATCATCTCCCGAACAGTAGAAACTGGGAGAATGACCGGTATTTTTCTTAAAAATTCGGCTGAAATATTTCGTGTTTGAATACCCCACCATTTGCCCCACTTCGTAAATTTTGTATTCGTTTGATTTTAAAAGCGTTATGGCGGTTTTTATTCTGTGGTCGGTAAGATATTGACCGTAGGTTTTTCCCGTTTCTTTTTTAAATATTCTCATAAAGTGGTTTGTGCTCACGTACAGCTGGTTTGCCACATACGCCGCCGTGAGAGGCTCGGCGTAGTTCGTCATGGTGTATATTATCGCATTTTGAACCATTGGCGAAAACTTTTGCGACATTATTATCTCGGGATTGTCTGCCAGCACCGAGATGAGGTTGTTTATCCAAATGTGAATGTCCGATATCGTTTCAAGCTGCTGAAGTTCGCTTGATGGCACAAGATTTCTTCCGAGAACTCCGGTAAGCGCCACGGAATTTTTTACACATTCTTTGATTATATATATCGAAAGCTCCAAAATGTTGTTTCTTATGTCTTCTAACTCAACACGATTGCTTCCCGAAAATTTTTCGAAATAAGAGCTTACAAATGCCGTTGCGCCGGTTTTGTCAAACTTTTTAATCATGTTGCAAAGAGCATATATCTCTTTTTGGGTAAGCGGCGGCACGCGACCTGAATTTTTAATGCTCACGTGGGAGTAGTCTATTATGCAGTCGTTTCCGAAATACGATATGCTCTCAAGCGCCTTTAAAGATTGCTTGAGCGCGTGAGATATTGCGGTGATTTTGTTGAAAATAAGTGAAATTCCTATGGTAAGGCTAACGCCGGTCAAGGTTTTAAATTCGCTTCTTATTCTGTTTAAAACTTTAAGTATGCATTCAAAGCCGCTGGAACGATTTTCAAAAATCAAAATAGGCACGTTTTTGCTTGAAAGTGCGTTTACAATTATAAAATGCTTGTCTGTAAGAGTGATATTGTTTAAAATATCCACAAGCGCAAAGTGAAGATTGTCAAAATTCGAGTTTTCTTTTAAATCTATGTGTACAAGTGCAACAAGGTAGTTTCTTTGGGGCAAAGTTACCTTGAATTTTTCGCATATTTCGTTAAATTTTTCGGTGTTTAGATTTTGCGTGTTTAAAAGTGTGTGTAAAAACTGGGAGTTGTTGTAATTTGTGTATGTTTTCATTATTTTTGAATTCATTTTGTGCATGTCTATTTTCTTGCGTACATTTTCGAGTGATTTTAAAAATTCGTCTTTTTCAAGAGGTTTTAAAAGGATTTGGTGCACGTTTTGTTCAATTGCCGCTTGAGCTACGTGAAAATCTTCAAATCCGGTAACAATTATTATTTCGGTTTGTATGTCACAGCTGCGTATTGAATTTATAAGAGCCAACCCGTCGCCGTCGTTCATTCTTATGTCGGTGATGAGAAGCTCGGGTTCCAAACGTCGGCACACCTCAAAAGCCTCGTTTCCGCTTTTGCAACGCGCAACGATTTTAAATCCCAATTCTTCCCAGTTTATAAAGCCGGCAAGGCCTTCAAGAACACTGCTTTCGTCATCAACAAGTACTACACTATACATACTTGCACCTCCGTTAAATAATTGTGTTACTTAAAGTGTTTCATTTTAATGTTTATAGTTTCGAGCGGCTCCATCATGTATTTTACAATAAGGCGCGCACATAAAAAACATAGTGTTCCCACTATCAAAATTATTGCAAAAGCTATCGGTTTTATCATGTTTATAAAAAGCGAGTTATCGCTTGAGCCGGTTTTGGCTACCGTAAATACGTTGTAATTTCTGTTGTATTGCCTGGTTGTAAAGGTGTTTTTCTCGGAAAAAGGCGGGTGGTTTTTGCTATCTAACGTGGAAGAGCTTACTCTTTTTCCGTCGCTTAGGTTGTAAGCATTTTCACCGAAATCCAGATAAACAGTGGTTTCTTTTGTAAAATATTCGTCCGTGCTTAAGATGCTTTTTAAATAATTCATGTTTATAAGCTCAAACACGTAAAACACGGGACTGCCCTCGGCGGAATACACCGCTTCGCCGTATACGAAAGACGATGGCACGGCACACTTTTTCCCCTCGGGATTTATATAAATCTTTTCGTCGGGCGTGTAACATATAAAGCGCTTTTTTTCTTTAAAATTTTTAAGTATTCCGCATTTTTTCAAAGCCTCGCCGTTTAATCTGCCAAGATGGGAAGCATATTCACCCGAGGTGTTAAAAATAACAATGTCGCTCAAACCCGAATTTGAGCGGTATTTGGCAATATTTAGCATAACGTCCTTAATTTGAGCGGAAGAATAGGTTCGTATTCCCGCGGCGGTGTAATCGTCTTTGCAGTCGTTAAAAAACAAAGACGTGCTCATGGAGAGCTGGTTAAAGTAGGAATCTATGTTTTCCGCGTGCATTTTCGAAAGGGTAGACACTTTTGAAACGTAGTCGGCGTACAAAAGGTGCCTGTATGATATATAATTTACCAGCAAGTAGCATGTTATTATAAGTATTACCGATAATGTGAGCATGGCTGTCGAACGCCGTTTTAAATTCTTAAACATCAATTCACCGTTTTCGTCATTTAATGTTGTTTTACGATAAAATATTATCAAAGTTTTTTACCAAATTCAATAAATCCGATGTCGAATGTCCTCATTTGAAACCATTATGGTGTAAAAATGCACCAAAATGTCAGTTTTGTTATGTTGTCAATTTAAAGGCTGTACGTTAAAATATATTTACAGTACAAAAATAAAACGGAGGTATATTTTTATGAAAAGGATACTCACAGCAGCACTTGCCGCGATACTTGCTTTTTCGGCGGTAGGATGCGGCAAAGAACAAAAAACATCATCTTCCGACAAAATTCAAATTTCAGTCGGAGCGTGGCCGTCGGAAGAAGGAAATCCCAAAGGCTATGCACAGTACATGGACGTAAAGGAACGTTTTGAGGAAAAATATCCCAATATCGAAATTATTCCCGATACATGGTCTTTCAGCTTGGATAACTTCCTTGCAAAAGCCGCAAGCGGAAATCTTCCCACAGTGTATGAAGCATATTTTACCGAGGGCAAGAGAATTATAGAGGCGGGTTATTGCTCGGATCTTACAAAGTATTTTAAAGAATACGGCTATGAAGACAAAATTAACCCCGCACTTAAAGAGCTCGTTTCCAAAGACGGAAAATATTACATGATACCGAAGTCAGCTTATACAATGGGTCTTTATTTAAGCAAGTCTTTGTTTGAAAAGGCAGGCGAAGTAAATGCCGACGGAAGCCTTAAAATTCCTCAAACATATGAGGAACTTGCCGAAACCGCAAAGAGAATTAAAGATAAAACAGGTCAGCGCGGACTTGTTGTTTGTACGGCAAACAACACCGGCGGTTGGAACTTTTTAAACATTGCTTGGTCTTATGGCGTAGAGTTTATGAAACAAGACAAAGACGGAAAGTGGAAAGCTACTTTCGATACAAAAGAATGTGTCGATGCACTTCAGTACATGAAAGATTTAAGATGGAAATACGACGTTATTCCCGAAACAACATTTGCCACAAACACAGAACAGCAGAAGTTCTTTGGAACGGATCAGGCGGCAATGTTTATAGGAACTCCTCCCCAGGACGAACTTATCACAATGTACGGCATGAACCCCAACGACATTTGCATTTCCTCGCTTCCCGCTGGCCCCGGTGGAAGATATGCCCAGGTTGGCGGCGTGTTTAACGTAATTAAGCAAGGGTGCACCGACGAAGAAATAGATGCGGCAATCAAATGGATAGAGTTCAGCAACGCCGGCATGTCCATAGATGACGATGCCAAAAAGACAATGGAAGACTCTTACAAAGTAAGACAGGAAAAAGGCCTTCCCATAGGTTTCTATCAGTTCTCGCCTTGGACAGACAGCGCCGAGAGAAACGAATACGAAAAAGCTATCGTAGATAAATACGCAAATATCGATGCAATAAATGTAAAAGAGTTCAACAATCCTCCCGCCGAGCTTAAATTAAAGCCGGAAGAGCCGATTAACTGCCAGGAGCTTTACGCAGTGCTCGATGCATGTATTCAGGAAGTAATAGCAAATAAAGATGCGGATTGCGCGGCACTTATAAAGAAAGCGGCAAAAGACTTCCAAAAAGATTATCTTGACTCAGCAGAATGATTTGTAGATATGCGGCGGTGGTTATCCGCCGCATATATCAACGGAAAGGAAGTACATAATGACTAAGAAAAAATCAATCTTGCATGCCGCTTCTCTCGGCAAGCTGAAAAATGATTTTTCGGCGTATTGGCTGTTGTTGCCGTCGCTTTTGTGCCTGTTCTTTTTTGTTTGGCGCCCCATAGTTTCGGGAATGTATATGTCGCTTTACAAAATGCAAGGCTACACTCCCACGGAATTTGTCGGTCTTGAAAACTTTAAGGCGGTTATCGGAGAAACCGTGTTTAAAACCACCGTGGCAAATACGTTTAAATTTGTGGCTTATTCAATAGTCGTAGGTTTTATACCGCCTATATTTTTCGCAATTATAATGAACGAAATAAGATATTGCAAGAGCTTTGTTAAATTTGCGATTTATTTCCCGTCAATGTGCCCGTCAATTATCACATCGCTCATGTGGGCTCTTATTTACGACCCGAGCGCCGGCGGCCTTTTAAACAGTATTCTCATAAAGCTCGGCATGGAACCCGGCATTTGGCTGAACGACCCAAACAAAGTTATTTTGTATATTATAATCTCAATGACATGGGCGGGCTTTGGCGGTGCGGCGATTTTATATCTTTCCAGCCTTCAAAGCATAAGCAAAGAGCTCTATGAGGCGGCGTATATCGACGGTGCGGGCCTTTGGCAGAGAACATGGCATATCACACTCCCTCAGATTTCCAGCATAATTTTACTTATGCTTATTAAAAACATTTCGGGTGTTTTCCAGGTGTTTACAGAGCCTATGACGATGACAGGCGGCGGCCCGAACAACGCTTCGCTTACAATTTCGCTTTTAGGTTACCGCTACGGATTTGTAACATTTAAAATAGGCAGAGCGCTTGCAACGGGCGTTATTACATTTATAATACTCTTTGTTATGACGCTGTTTTATTTTTGGGTAGAAAAGAGGGTGAACAATGACGCTGCTTAATAAAAAACAACCCGAGCTTACGGGCATGATTTTTCAAATGGAATACAAAAAGCGCTATGTTCGCATAGTTCACGCAATATTTCTCACAGTGGCACTTCTTGCAAGCTGCGTGGCGCTTTTGCCGGTGCTTTGGATTATACTTTCGGCGTTTAAAGACACAAAGGAATTTTTGCAAATTCCCCCTACGTTTTTGCCGAAAAAGATTGAATTCGGTAAAATATGGAGCGTATGGCAAGACTACGACTTCGGTCCCATATTTTTGCGCACGTGCATTATGGCGGCAGGCGATATAGCGTTTACGGTTACTTTGAACGGCCTTGCGGGATATGTAATCTCAAGGCTTAAACCCAGGGGCTCAAAGCTTCTGTTTATGGTGATTTTGTGGACGATGCTTTTGCCGTCCAGTGTAAGCTCGGTACCTCTTTTTATGACATTTACCGACTTCCCCGTTACCCACTGGAACTTGTCAAACACCTATTGGCCGATGTGGCTCATGGCGGGCGCAAACAGTTACTACATACTTCTTTTTAAGAGCTTTTTCGACTCGCTTTCGATTTCATTTTTTGAGTCGGCAAAATTGGACGGTTGCACGAACTTTAAAATGTTTTACAAAATAGTGCTTCCTCTTTCAATTCCCGTTGTTGCGGTAATTGTTATATTCCAGTTTAACGGCGCCTGGGGTAATTTCTTCTGGCCACTTCTTCTTTTAAATAAACCGGGTACATCGGTTATCGGCCAGACGATATATGCTCTAAAAGGAAGGCTCACAATAGATAAATACGTTGTGGCAATGCTTATAGTAATTATTCCTCCGTCAATTATATATATAATATTCCAAAAACAAATCATCGGCGGTCTTACAATCGGCGGTGTGAAAGGATAGAGGTGGTTATGTAATGAAAAAAAGCTTTTTAAAATCCGCTTTCAGTGTGTTTCTCGCACTTGCGGTAGTCGCTCCTACGGCATCTTTTGCCGACAGCACGCCGGATACGAAAAATATTGCCTATGCGGAATTTTCGGGCAAAACGCCTGTGCAAAGCAATCTTACAGCCGTAATGGCAAGCGGAGACGTAAAAACCGCAACTTACGAGGGAAGAACAGGCTGGATATTGGGAAACAAAGACGCAGGCGAAGCTGCATCTACTATCAACGTGGATTTAAGTAACTATTTTGCCTATAAAGTTTCCGACGGATCTGTTTTTGAAATCGATGTGGATTATTACGATGCAGGCGGTGCGGTTTTCTCTGTTGTATACAGCGCCCAGGATCGCCCTAACCGATGGGCGGGCATGCAGAAAACGTCTTTCGGCGCAAAAGCCGCGAGAAATTCCACAATTAAAGCTTGGCGCACAAAGACGTTTAGAATTCAAGACGCAAAGTTCGCAAACGATTTAAGTGATGTGGATTTTAAGATTTCTTCAAATATCTTAAACGAAAACCACGATTTGGATAAAGTGACCACTGACTATGGTACAAAATACAGCACGTATTACCTTAATAGATATCCGCGGGTGTCATCTCCGGATGAAATTGTAATAGGCGCCGTAAGAGTTCGCAAACTTGAAGAGAAAAATCCCCTTTCGGGAAAAATAACAACGTCCGCCTACGGTAATGTTTTCTATGATAACGAGGCGGCAACCTACGATGTAGCTCTTACAAACAATACCGATAAATCTTATGAGTTAAACGCGAGATATTATGCGGTGGATACCGAAAGCGGACTTATCGTTGACGAAAAGAAAGATACACTCATAATCGGCGCCTCAGAGAGCAAAACCGTAACCGCGGTGCTCGATGATTTGCCCTACGGCGTGTTTAAGCTCTATGCCGAATACACGGCAGAGGGAATAAAATCGCAATTTGTAACGGACACCTCCCGTGCGAGAGAGTCTAAAACGGCAAACCCCAGAGCCGGCACAAATATTCACTTTGACGGTGCTCAAAATTATCCGTCGCCGATAGATGCGCAGATGTCGCTTGTTAGGCGAAGCGGATATTCCTCGGTTCGTGACTCCGTGCGTTGGGCACAAAACGAACCCGTAAAAGGTCAATATAAATTTAACCTTCCCACAGGCGATGCAATAGAGGGCGCCAAAAGATGGGGATTGGATTTCTTTGCCACATACAGCAGTGTCAACATGACGAATTTTTACCCGAATTCCGCTCCTATAAATGACGAAGAGGCATGGCAGGCATATAAAGATTATTGCCATTGGATAGCACATCAACTCGGCAATTGCGGCTATGCCGTAGAGTCCGACAATGAGTGGAACTTGCAATATCCCAACGGAACGGGCGAGCAATATACGTATATGTTAAAGGCGATATACGAGGGTACAAAAGCGGCAAATCCCGACATGAAGGTTATCGGCGTAGATATGGGTCTTGTAGACATTGACGTTATAAGAAGCTATGCCGAAGCGGGCGCACTTGAGTATATGGATGGTCTCTCTTTCCACCCTTACGATTGGATGCGTTCATTTGAAGCCGGTAACCAGATGCTTCAGGTAGCACGTGTTAAAGAGCTTTTAAAGGAATTCGGTCACGAAGATAAGGAAATATGGTGTACCGAAACCGGTTGGCATCAGCAACTCGATAACTGCTTTGTTACCGATATGGATAAAGCAAACAACCTTTCAAGAGCTCTTCTTCAAAACGATGCCTTGAAATGGTACGACAGAATATATTTCTATGAATTCATGAACTCGGGAATAGAGCCTTCATACGGCGAGGCTACCTACGGAACAATTTATTCCGCATACGACGAAACTCCTTGCGCGGCTCTTCCGGCGTATATCGCCGCGGCGTGTGCAAACTGGGTGGTAGGCGACGGTAATAACTTTGTAGATGCCGCTGACGGAAAAGGTGCCGACCTTACCGCGGGTGTTTACGCATATCGCTGGAACAGAGAAAATGACGACAACCTCGGAAACCAAGTAATAGGCGTTTGGACGTCAAAAGATAGAGAGCCTTATGCGCTTGATCTCGGCGTAGACGAAGTTACCGCGCTTGATATCTACGGCAATGCGAGAACCATGAAAGCCGTAAACGGCGTGTTTAATTTCATGCTTACCGACAGCCCCATGTATTTGATAGGCGATTTTAAAAAGTTCGTATCTGCCGAACCTACGGTAAAAATCGACGAGATAATTTCCGTGGCAACGGTAAACGACACGGTTGTTGCAAATATCACAATTCCGAATTCCGACAAAATGACAATCGTTTCCAAAAACGCGGATTTTGAAGTTGTTCAAAACGCCGGCTTTAAAAACGGCACCGCAAAATATGTTGTTTCAACTCCCGCACTTCGTTTTTATAACAAAAACGCAATGTTTGACGTAATGGAAGGCGATAAGCTCATATACGCGGGAAGCATAAAAGTAAATAACGATAAAACCGTTACAATAAGTGAAAACCACGGCATGAGCGACACAAACAGCCTAAACCGTTGGTATATTGATTTAAATGTAACAAACAACAAAAACAGCGGCCCGATTTCGGGAACGCTGAAAATAAAAGCTCCGAGCGAGCTTACAAAATATGTGGGCGATATCAAAATAGAAAATTTGGCTCCCAAGGCAACGTACCGCCAAAGATTTTTCCTTCCGGAAATCGTTACCAAGGAAATGAGAAGCTACGACGTTGACCTAACCCTTGACAACGGCGAATATTTTTCCGACGGTCATACGCTCTTTTTTACCACCGTGCCCTATGCTTACGATAAACCCACAATCGACGGAAAAGTTTCTCACGGAGAGTACAGAAATGATACCTGGTTCCCGATATCTCCAGGCGAAAACAGCGAAAACGTGCAGATTTTAGAGGCAAACACAGTGTACCTGGGCGATGATGATTTGAGCGGAAAAGCTACGGCTACCTATGATGAAGAAAACCTCTACTTCTTTATAGAAGTTACCGACAATCAGTTTGTTCAAAATAATACCGGCTCTAACATTTGGGATGGCGACAGTATTCAGATAGGCCTTGCCGACGAAGATGCAAGTTCAAGCGGCTCTTACAATGAGCTTACCGTTGCGCTTACAAGAGAAGGCCCGCAAATGTGGAGACACTTGAGTAACAATGCCGCTCTTCCCACTGGCCCTGTTACCGATTGCGAACTTGCTATTGTCCATGAGGGCACAAAGACATATTATGAAATAAAAATCCCCTGGGCGCAGTGCTTGTTAAAACCCGAAAACGTAAAAGCGGGATATGCTCCGAAATTCGCCTTCCTCATAAATGATGATGACGGCGTGGGAAGAAATATCTACATGGAATACTCTCAGATTTTGGGAGCCATAGGTACCTACAAGAACATAGGCTATTTTTCGGATATGTATCTTGCGGATAAATAAAAAATAAAAGGGAGTGCAGTTATGAATAAAAAAATACCTTCGCTGGTTCTTGCGTGCACCGTAGCTCTTGCTTCAACGGCAAGCGCCGCGGTTAGCATAGACAGCATCGGAACCAATATAAACTCAAGCACAGTTACCGTTAAGGGAAGCACAGACTATCCCAACGAAAATATTATAATAACGGTAAATTCAAAGGACGTTTCCGATAGTGAGTTTTTCGATAAACTTGCTTATCAAAACCAAATTAAAACCAAAGATGACGGAAGTTTTTACCTCAGCTTTAAAATGAAAGGCGCAGATGCTTACACTCTTACTGTTTCCGCCGAAGCAGAAGATGCCGCAAAAGATTTTGTTTTTGCGGATACCGCAAACGTCAAAAGCGCTCTTGAACGCTTGAATAAGTCGGAAGATGTTGCCTTAGCTTTAAAAACAGACAGATACAACCTCGGTCTTTTTGTAAACGGCATAGACTCAGAGCCTAACTATTCTTCGCTTGCCACAAGAGTAAAGCCGCTTTTGCCCCTTAGCGTAACAGAGGAAAATGCATCTGTTTTAGCTCTTCAAAGACAGCTCATCTATCAGTATATAGCCGAGAAAAAGGTTGAAAATGTTTTTGATTATGACGAATATTTCGATATTTTCAAAGTGAACGGAAACGATGTTTTCACTCGTGAAATTTTCAAACAGAGCCATGAGCTTGACGCAACGGCGCGCATAAGCGGCAAAGTAATATTGAATTACGACGATTTTTGCAGTGAAGTTACCGAAGCTATGATTTTATCACTTGTAAAAAATGCAAACGGTTTCGGAAATGTGAAATCGGTGCTCGAAACTCATGCGAATTTCATAGGCATAAATACAGCAAATACGCCTGACAGCGTGTATAAAAACCTCGCCGAAAACGATTTTGCGACTAAAGGCGCGCTTAAAGATAAGTTTAATTTTTTAAAGTCGCCAGACGACAGCGATTTCGGAAACTCGGGCGGCGGCAAAACAAGCGGCGGCTCCGGCGGAAAACTCTCCGGTGGCAACGTAAATATCACTACCGACAACAGCACATTAAATGCTCCTTTTACCGACCTTTTCGGTTACGACTGGGCAAAAGAGAGCATTGCAAAACTTAAAAACAGCGGTATTGTATCCGGTAGCGGCGACGGAAGATTTCTTCCCGCAAAAAGCGTAACACGTTCCGAATTTGTAAAAATGATATGTCTTGCTCTCAAGATTTCCGGCGGCGGAAATGTTACTTTCAATGACGTATTCAACGGAAGCTGGGATGCAGAATATGTCAAAGCGGCATTCGGCGCGGGAATTGTAAACGGCATAAGCGGTACGCAGTTTGGCGGCAGCACAAACATTACCCGTCAAGATATGGCAGTTATCATAGTGCGCGCTTTAACATACGCTGGACGTGCACCTATCGGCACTTCAAACGAAAAATTTGCCGATGATGCGGGAGTTGCATCTTATGCAAAAGATGCCGTATATGCACTTCGCGCGGCAGGTATAATGCAAGGTGACGAAAACGGCAATTTTAATCCCACAGCACCCGCAACCCGCGCCGAAGCGGCAAAGGTTATATGTGCTGTACTTAACTGAAACTTACGGAGGTGATTGCATTGAAAAAAACATTATCATTACTTTTGGCAATTTTAATGCTTTTCGGCGCTGTTCCCGCTTTTGCGGCAGATGCCGATATAAGCGAAACTTCGGCAACCGTTCAAGCAGATGAGGAAGTTTTACATCAGCAGGAAGTGCTCAAAGCGCTTGACCTTATAAGCGCCGACTCTTACGGCGAGCTTGACAATTCAAAAGAGGTAACAAGGGTTGAATTTGCCTCTACCGTGGGAAAAATTTTGGAAATAAACCCTACAGTTTCCGCCGATACTTCGTATTATGCGGACGTTACGACCGACCACTGGGCAACCTACACTTTGAACAATCTCGTTGAAAGAGGTGTGCTCAGCGTTCCCGAGGATAAGAAATTTCGCCCCAATGACGTTATTTCTTACAGCGAAGCCGTAAAAATCTTTGTTTCGCTTTTGGGGTATGATGATTATGCAAAGGCAAACGGTGGCTACCCGGGCGGATATATTTCTGCGGCAAATCGTATTAAACTTTTAAACGGCGTTTCCGCAAATGAAAATGTTACTACGGGAATGCTTACCACACTTATGTATAACGCTATCCATACAAAAGTGCTCGAAGTTGAAAAAATGGGAGACTCGGTAAAATATTCAAATGACAACGAAAGAACGCTCTTGTCGCTTTACAAAAGCATCTATTTTACTGAGGGTATCGTTGAAGCCGTAAACGGCCTCACACTCACCGGAAACAAAATAGGCGAGAATAAGTGCCTTATAGACGGAAAAATTTATCAAAACGGCAAAATAAACGTTACGGACATGCTCGGATATTTTGTTACCGCTTATTATGAGGATAACGGCTCGGGCGTTAAAACACTTGTGCATTTAGACGATACCGATAACAAAGTTTTAACCGTAAGAGCAGAAGATTTTAAATCTTACGAGGGTAACAAAGTATACTATTATAATGAAAACTACAAAGAAAAAAACGTTAAGACAGACGGCTCTTTAACCGTTGTAAAAAACGGAAGCGTTGTAACAAAAGGACTTTCCGAGGCGTTTAAAGTAACAGAGGGCGAAATTCGCCTTATAGATAATGACGACGACAATTCCTACGACATTATCTTTATAGAAGATTACAGAGTTGTGGTTGTAAAGAGCTTAAATAAAACTGACGGCGTAATCACAGACGACCTCGACGTTAAAAATATCATCGACTATTCGAAAATAGACAGCGATAGCATTTGGGTGTACGGTTCAAACGGTGTTCTCATGGGCATAGATGCCATTACCGCAGGTTCGGTTATAGATGTTGCGCTTTCCGAAAACGGTATGGTGGTGCATGTTTCAAGCAATGTGTTTGAAGGCACGGTAGAGGCTGTAAGTGATAGGGAGAAAAAAGTTACAATCGACGGCGTGGAGTATGAATACGTAGACAAAGCTATTAAAAAATATTCCGTTTCGGTTGGAAAACACGGTTCGTTTAAAACCAATAAATACGGCAAAATAGCTTATTTCTCGGAAACAACATCGGCACTTAAAGGCGGATTTTTGGTTGATGTTTCAAACGACCAAAACGGTGTAAGCAGTGCCTTGAAAGTTAAAATTTTAACTACCGAAGGCGAAGTTAAAATTTATAACGTTTCCGACAAGGTGATAATCGACAGAGAGCGTGTTAAGAAAAACGTGTTTAAAAATCTCTCGGAAGTTAAAAATACCGTTGTGATGTATTCGGTAAATTCCAAAGAAGAGGTAAGCGAATTTGATACAATCAATTTAAACACTTCCGCCGGTGAAGACGAGTCTACACTTCAGCGCGTAGCAATATTGGACGACTCGGCTCAAGACCAGAGATATTATAAAGAGGACTCTAAGTTCGGAAGAAAGTATTACATAAGTTCCGATGCGGTATTTTTCAGAGTGCCAACTTCCGGAAACGGTGCCGATGACGAATACGGCCTCGTTGATAAATCCGGTCTCGGCTCAAACAAAGGCTACGCGGCGGTTATCTATAAAACGGGTACCTCGCTTGAAAGCAATTTTGTTACTATGAAGCAAACAAAATACGACATAAACGACTGGTCACCTTATTACTGGATAAAAGAAGTTCGCAAGGGCATCAGCAAAAACGGCGACGAAGTGTTTAAGCTCATTGCATACACCGAAAAAGGCCTTGAAACCACGCTTGATTTAAGTGTAAATTACCCCGCAGAGGGTATTCCCGACACGGGCGACATTATCCGCATAGGTAAAGATGCTCAGGGCGTTGGCGGCTATATAGAAACCCATTACGATTACACCACAAGAAAAGCCGGCTACTTTGACGTAGACGACGAGTGGGGTCACCGTGATATGGATAAATATTGGTATAATTTCTCCGACCTTTATAACTACGACAGACTATGCTTTAGCAGTGCCGTTACAATTAACGGAAATATCATTGGAGTAACCAGAGAAGCAAGAGGTGCGGAAACAACCGACGAGTATTTTAAGGTATCGTCAAAAACGGCTGTTGTGGTTTACGACGCCGTAGAAGACACCTTCCGCTCGGGAACAATCGGCGATATAATGCCGGCAGACGTATACGGCGACATGTGCTCAGAACTTATAGTTCACACTCGCTACGGAGCGCCGATATCCATTTTCGTAATTAATAATCGTGCAAATTAAAAAACATCTGATGAAAGGAAGAATTTCTATGAAAAAGATTTCAATTATGGCATCGGTTCTCGCTCTTTCTTGCTCAATGTCGGCTTTAGCCTACATGGGCGCTTCCGATTGGGCAAATGCCGAACTTGAAAAAGCCGAAAAGTATGCGCTTATTCCCAACGTGCTTTCAAGTGCTGATGTTTCAAAGCCTATTACAAGAAGTGAGTTTGCGTCGCTTTCGGTAAAGCTCTTTGAGGCTCTCGGAAAAACCGAAATAGCCTCTCCCGATGTAAATCCATTTACCGATACTTCCGATGAGCAAGTTCTTAAAGCATATGCCGCAGGTATTACCACCGGCACAAGCGACACAACGTTCGAGCCCGATGCTCTTTTGTCAAGAGAACAAGCGGCAACAATGCTTGCAAGAACATACGCAAAATCTATGAACGCAGAAGCAAAACCCACGGGAGCCGCTCAAAAGTTTACAGATGATGAAAATATTTCCGACTGGGCGAAAGAAAGCGTTTATTTCATGGTTGAAAACGGTATAATCAACGGAATAGGGGAGGGCGTGTTTGCTCCTCAAAATGTAACGCTCGAGCAGGAAACCGAGTTTTATGCCAATTCCACAAGAGAGCAGTCTGTGGCTATTGCGGTTAGAATGTATGAAAAATTCAGTAAAGCCGAAGCGGAAAACACTTCTTCCGATTTGCTTAAAAACATGCCCGCTCATGCTTTCGGTGACTCTTTAAGCGAGAGTGTGAACGAGAAAAAAGCCGAGTATAAGTTTGAAAACGTTGCAGTAGAAAGCTATGATGCATACGCCGCCACAGTACGCTCAATGTTCCCCGAGGTTTCCTATGAGCTTAATGAGGCACTTCAAAAAGCTCTTAAAGCCTCAAACGGCGAGTATCAAATTTTTATTCAATGGTCAAACGATGGTTCGACTTCCATTAAGTTTGAAAAATTGCAGTAAAATCTGTGTCGGATAAAATCCGCATAAAAACAGGAGGATTGGCATGAAAAAAATATTTTCATTAACATTGGCTCTCGTCATGCTTGCATCATCATCTATTCCGGCATCGGCAAAATCGTTTAAAGCCGATAGTTTGCCGGAAACAGGTGTTATTATAAGCGATGACTTTGAGTCGTACAACGTAGGCAGTACCCCACCTCTCAAGAGCAGTGGCGGTATCTTGTACAGAACCCATGTTATAACCGAGCAAGAAACAAACGGCAACAAGTATGTTGAGTTCCCGGGAAAGAACAAGCAATACATCACCAGCTTGGAAGACCTCTACGGTGACAAGGTAGGCGTAAGAAGCGGAAAAGTAAAAATACAGTACGATGTAAGGCTTCCAAAGCCTACGGTGACTTTGGGTTTTAACGAAAAAGGAAATCCCATCGGGCAAACTCTTTACCTTGTGTCTTACGGTTCAAACGGCGGTTGGAGTAATGATGCAGCGGATAACAGAGCGTATTTGAGCGCGGTAAAAATTTATTCTTCAACAGATGAAAATTTGGACAACAAAGCCTATATATGCTTTAACGATGAAGCCATTTCCGGTTCTGCCGCTTCTATAAATTCCGACGGCTCCAACTACCGTATTATTGACTTTGACAAATGGTACACCGTTACCACAGTTATAGATTACGACTCAAAAGAGGCGTTTCATTACATAAACGGTGAAAAAATTACTTATTACAAGGGCACGGCAGATGCCGCAATGGCAAAAAGCTACGAGCACTCTTGGCTCTCGTTCAACAGTGCCGATGACTTAAACACCGGAAGCGCTTTCCAAATGGATAATTTTCTCACAGAGCGCCTGGGAGAGGGCACACTTTCGGCTTCCTTTGCGGGTGCGGGAAATAATTATGTAGATGTTGACTTTAGCGGCGTAATCGAGCAAGACGGTGCGATAGACTCTGAGTATTTCACCCTTAAAAAGCTTGGTGAAGATGACGGTGTAATCCCCGCTTCTATTAGCTATACAAACGGTAAAACAATGCGCTTTACCTTTGATAACGAATTGGAAAAAGGCATAAACTATCAGCTTTTTATAAATGCTCCTATTCACGAAGTTGGTAACAATCTTATAAGCCTTCCGGAAAACACGGCAATTTTCTTTGCCACCGAGGCAGATGTTGAGCATGCGGAGCTTGTAGAGCAAAATTTTGAAGACGTGTCTTTTCCTGAATCGGCGGAAGAGGGCGAGAATTTTGAAGATTTTACCTACTATGGTAAAAAAGACGGCGAGTCTGCCGAATTTGTCAAAGTTCCTTCGCTTACTTCAAAATACATATCAAAAGAAAGCGACAGATTTTCAGCCGTTGAGGGCAAGGCAAGCGTTATGAAAATTTCTCATAACGACTCGGAACCTGCAAATACCGCTCATAAAACTGTTTTCTTCCCATTTGCTGATGGCAGAGAAATCACAAGCGGCACACTTACCGCAGAGTTTGATATGTATGTAGACGGCGACGACATGCCCTGGCAAACATCTTTTGCTTTCGGTTTGCACGACTCTTCAAGAACAGGCACCTCGTTTAACAGAACAGACAATTGGTCGGACGCAACGCTTTTCTTCGGTCTTACCGATTGGTCACACAAAAAGAAAAAAGCGGTAGTGCCGGCACTTGCCGATAATAAAGCATATATACCGAGCTATTATTTAGATAACGGCAAAAGAGATGAAACCTGGAGCGACAGATACAAGGCGGCGGAAATAGGCTATTCCGCAACTATAACCGATAACCTTGCTGCATGGCACACATACAAACTCGTTGCCGATATATCCGAGAGCAAATTCGAATTGTATTTAGACGGCAAAAAGCTCGGCACTTACAATTATTTCCCCGGAAATGCCACGCGCGGTACTTACGACGGATTTGTAATAGAGTCTGTAAACGCCGCTTCGGTAGACAGCGAGCTTAACAATTGCTACTATATAGATAACGTAAAGGTTAGCTACGACTCCCTTGCACCCATGGTTGTAGAGGCTGTTGACTTTGAAGATTGCGAGGGCAAAGAAAAAGTTTTGGCTTCCACGCTTCCTGCGGGCGTAAAGAATGTAAATATTACTTTCTCAAAAGAACTTGATTCTTCAATGGATTATTCATCATTTGTTGAGGTAGAAGGCGCAAAAGACGGCTTTACTTGCTCGTCAAACGGCAAAGTGCTCACTATAGACCTTACAAATTGCCTGCTTCCCTCAAACGATTGCAAAATAGCTTTAAAGAGCGGAATTGAAGCGGCAAAAGGCGCACTTCTCGCAAATGACGTAACATTTAAGTTTGCAACTGACGGCGGTGCTGTAAAGTTTTTTGCACCTGTTATCAAAAAGAATGATGCAAAACTTTCTTCCGTGGCAAACGTTTCAGCCGGAGACAGTATCACAGCCGAGGTAAATGTAATAAATACCACAGCCGATGGCGTTGGCGCTTATGTGGTTCTCTTAGCATATAAAGACGGCTACCTTGCGGGTATTGCCCACACAGGTTATGTGCCTACGGTAGACAGACTTTACAGCGAGAACATCACAGCCTCAGTTACCGCCTCGGATGGTTTTGTGGGCGCAGACAGCTACAAAGCTATCGTTTTCGACACACTCTCGGGTGTGCATCCCCTTGCCGATGCTTGTGAAGTTTTAAAATAGTATGTTTTCTTGCCGTCGGTAACGCGGCAGGAAAAAAACTTACACAAAGTGCAAAAAGTGTCGGCGGGCAGGGTTATATGCCGCATTTTCAGAGCTTTTGCAAGAAGATAAAATTCTCGTACTGGCAAACCGCAAAAAAAGAAACAAAGGTTTCTCCGGCGGCACCTATACACTTTTTGTCTGTATGAGAACGAAGTTTTCTTGCAAACAGCAAAAGAAAATTCGGCAAAATCCTCGCCTGCGGGCATGATTGAGAAAACGTAATTATCACCGATTGCAACATGCTTTTCTCCGTGCGCGGTGTTAATAATAAAAATTTTAGGAGGAATAAAAAATGAAAAAATTGTTATCAATGTTGTTAGCTTGTGCCTTGCTGGTATCTTGTGTGCCGGCGATGGCAAGTATTGTAAATCCGGTTCCATATCCCGAAACCGGCGTACTTTTTCACGAAGATTTCAGCGACTACGATGTTGCGGATAATAGTGAAACTAGTGTTTCGAATATGACAACTTTGAATACCAATTGGAATTATACCAATACCAATTATGGCGGATATATTACAAATAACAATTCGGGTCATGGAGTTGGCGATCCTTGTTTTTATTGGGGAACTCTTTGGTATCAAGTTCCGGCTAATGCAGGAATTGTAAATACCGGAGTGATCGAATACTCTTTTGATATGAAATTACGCAATTGCGCCGATCCATCGAGATATGATGTAAGTTTCGAAAAATCCAATGTAGGACATCATGTGTTTACAGCTGTTAAAACCGGCAATAAAGATGCTCCCGATGGCGCTTTGAAATATTACTTTTCAAGCTATGACCATACCGGAACAAACGCAAGCGCTTCTACTAATCCGATTGTAGTTGACGGAACTTTGGAAAATTGGGCTAACATAAAAATAAAGGTTGATTTTTCAGAAGGCTCGGTTGAATATTATGTTGATAATATCAAAGTTGGCGGCTGGAACGGAAATGTAAATTGTTACGCTTTAAGTAATTACATAGGCTTTATAAATACTGCTCCGACAAATAAGTACCTGTATCTTGATAATTTTAAAATTGAAAGATTCAAAAAGACGATAGAACCCGAAAAACAGAGTTCTTATTCGATTAACGGAACAGTTCCCGCAACCGGTCTTATCATGAAAGAAACATTTGATGGCATATCCGAAACAAAGGAACTTTCAAAGGCAAACGGCGGTATTTTTTACGGTGGAATAACAGCTGATATTGTAAATGTTGAATCAAATAAACATATTAAAGTCACCGGAAATAACGCTTATTTAGCTTATGAACTTTGCAAACATTTGACTACGCAAGAAGATATATCTTCAGGTCAGCTTGCTTTGTCGTATAAAGTTATGGTTCCGAAATGCGATGAGGAAATGACATCAGGAAAGCAGAATTTACTAGCGATGTGTGTTCAATCACATGCAGGTTGGTGGGGTGATGCAACCACAGCTACTAATGGAAGAGCTTATTTAAACAGCGTATGTTATGGAAACACGAATCCGTATGTTCAATATGCGACAACAATAAGCGGTGGTGGTTTTGTATCAGATGATACAAGTGCAGACGTAAAAGTAACAAAAAATATTGCTTTTGATACTTGGTATACAATAAAGGTTGTTATTGATTATGATAATAACGTGGTAAAGCAATATTTGGATAACGAATGTGTATGCACTGTGAATTATGCTGACAGTAATGAGAATAAATTAAAGTTTGATGTTATGCAGCTTACAAAACGTAAAGATGATAACGAAAACTCAAACTTTGGCATTTGTATGGATGATTGGAGAATTGAACGCTTAGACACCACAACCGTAGCTTCTTCCACCAAAATCACAAAAGGTGGAACAGAACTTACAAAATCCGATGTTGCTTCTCTTGCGGGTACTGAACTTTCCGTAAACTTTACAGCGGCAAGCTCCGGAAAAGGCAATGTTGTTGTAGCAGCATACAAAGGCAATGAACTTATTGGCATTGTTTGCTCGCTTGACAACACTTTAAAAGCAGGCGAAAACAGCGTAAGCGTTACCGCAAGCAGTAATTTCAACGGCGCTGATACGGTTAAGGCATTTGTTTTTGATAACTTTAACAACATGTACCCCGTAGCCGATGCTGCTGAATATTTAGCAAATTAATTTTACTTTTACAATGCGGCAGAGGTTTTCTGCCGCATTGTGGGTAAACAACTTAAATTCTACAAAAGGAGAACAGCTAATGAAAAGAAAAATTTGCTCACTTGCGCTCGTTTTTGCGTTTTTTACATCTTTTGTGCCGTCGTTTAGTGCTCTTGCGGCAGTAAATTCGGCTTCGGCTGTATTTTCGTCAAAAAGCGCGGCAACAGAAAATATGAGCGTTTCCATGGGCAACGGAAGTACGGGCACCATTACCGAAGCAGGCGGGAAAAACGGATGGCTTTTGGACGCTTCGGATAAATCATCATATATTAAGTGTGATATTGACGACAGTGTTTTAAATCAGCTTGAAAGCACTGCGAAAATAAAAATGACCGTTGAATATTACGACGGTGGCAGAGGCGGTTTTGCAGTGTATTACGATAGCCGCGAAGAAGACGAAAACAGTGTTTTTACACAGCTTTATAACTCGGGTGAGTGGAAAACCACCACGTTTTATTTAAACGATGCGTATTTCAACAACGGCATAAAGCTAAATGACTTTGTAATTATTGCAAACGACACCTTGTTTAAGACTTCCACAAATCAAATAATGGGCGTATCTTCCGAAGACGTGATAATAGGTGGGGTAAGCGTGGAGCTTGCAGATGAGCTTGCGCCCTACGATGTTACCATTGCCACGGACAATTTCGGAAATATATTCTTTGAGGGGGATACCATAGAATTCGGCGTAACGCTTGCCGATGCATCGGGAAAATATCCTTCGGGGATAATTCAGTACAACGTTAAAGATGTAAATGGAAAAAGCGTTCTAAAAAAAAGCGTGCCTTTTTCAAAGAATTTCAGCTCTTTTGAGATAGAGTCGCTTCCTTTCGGAACATACACCCTTGAAGTTGCGATTACAAATTCCGACTCAAATATTAACCAAAAAGAGATTGCCGATTTTTCCTATTCGAAAAAGGCGGCAAATCCCAATCCGATTTTCGGTACGAATATTCACTTTGACTGGTCGGGTTACGACAGAACCGCTATAAGAGGTTTTGCCGACCTTGCAAAAAATGCGGGATATTCCATAACGCGAAGCTCTATAAGATGGAACCTCATAGAAACAAGCGAGGACAATTTCAAACTTCCCGACAATATCGAATATTCAAATAAATATATAGATCAAATAGGTCTTGAGATGCTCGGAATTTTAACGGCTGATTGCACATATAAAATAGACGGCGAAACCATAGGTTGCGGCGGCCCCGTAAAACCTCATACCGAAAATCAAATAAAAGCATATGCGGATTATTGCGCATGGACTGTGGATGCGCTTAAAGATTATACCGACTATTGGTCATACATAAATGAATTTAACTTAACTCCCGGCGGCGGACACGACGATAGCACAAAAGAGCCTTATATGGCAATTTTGCCCCAAGCTTATGAGGCAATAAAGGGAGCAAATCCTCATTCCGTTATTGTTTCCGGAGAAGTGGGATCGTACTGGTTGGCAAACCGCGATTGGATTGATTATTGCTTAAATCACGGCGTTTTGGCTTACAGCGATGTTTTCTCTCTCCATGCATACGACCAGGTGGGCGGCCCCGAAACATGGTATATTTATCCGGCAATAGAGCATTTTAACGACAAAATTCATGCCAAAAATTCTTCAAAGCGTGCGTGGATGACGGAAACAGGTTGGCCTTCTAAAGATACCGGTGTAAGCTATGCCACACATTCCATGGTGCCTTATGAAACTCAGGCGGCGTTTTATGCTCGCTCAATGGGCTTGAATTCCGACCCGGAGAGAATAGACAAAGTGATTTATTATTCGTTTATAGACAATAACCGCGGCTATTTTTACATTGAAGATAACTACGGAATTGTACATTCTCACGATTGGCGCACACCCTTTGCGGCAAAGCCGGCTTATGTTGCGGTAGCGGCGTCGAATGCTATTTTGGACGGCTACACCTTTAAAGAGGAACTTAGCGGCGCAAATCACGACACTCTCCTTGATAATGGTTGGGATACCGATGAATACGGTGCTGTGCCGATAGATTACACCGATGCATATTTTATGCGCCGATTCGAAAATGCCTACGGTGACGAAATTCTCATGGCTTGGCAAAGCGAAGACACAAGCGCCGGCTCATTTACCTACGACAGCGACAAAGCATATTTTGAAGTGTATGACATGTACGGCAACAAAACCATTGTAGAAAACACAAACGGAAGATATGAGGGCAATTACTCTTCTCGCCCCGTGTATATTCATCCTACGGACAATCCCGATTATACGGGAATTAACGCTGAAAACTTAAGCAGTGCTTGGAAAGTGGGTTCTGTTGGAAAAGTGAGCGTAAAAGTAAATCTTCCCAAAGATACTGAAAAAGGCTCCTCTTTAAAGGTGGTTGCGGCAGCATATGATGAAAACGGCGCTCTTATGAACACCCAAATAAAAGACGCTACATATGCCGGAGGCGAAATTGAAATAAATTTTGCCGGTGCAAAAATGAAAAACTGTAAAAATATAAAGATTTTTGCTTTAAACAGCTTCGGAAGTCTTATTCCGCTTTTGGAAAACGAGGTAATACCAGAGTTTGGCGATGAGGCGAGCGTGCATTATTCTTCAAGCGGAAAAACCGTTACAATAAGCGGAAAACTTCCCGTTGAAAAAATACGTACAAACGTCATCATGACAGCATATTCGGGAGATACCAACCGTGCGGATATAAATACCGCCGAGGGATTTTTAAGCTCTGTTGTGGCTCAGGATATGACAATAACCGACCTTGACGGCAAATATTCCTTTGCTTTTAAACTCCCCGATAGTTTTGAGGGCGACAGTATAAAAGTACATATCGGCGCAAAGAACAATTCACTCCAAAAAATTGTATATTTGAAATAGTGTTTTCCCCGAGAAAAGCGTTGCTTTTTTCGGGGAATTTTTTCGATGAAAAATATTGACACAACCCTTAAAAAGTATTATACTTATGTTACTAAAAAGAACAGGAGAAATAAAGTGCAAACAAATACCATAACTTTGCTTTTTGCCCTTTTGCGTTCCGCAGTTTGTGAAAAAGAGCTTGCGGATAAAGAAAGGGCGTTATATTCTTCGGATTTGCTTTTAAAAATTTATGAGGAAGCTCAGCGCCACGATGTTGCACACTTACTTGCTTTGGGTTTGAAAAAAAGCGGCATGACGGAAGAAGGCACGGCGCTTGAAAGCGAGATTTTAAAGGCGCTTTACCGCACTGAGCTCCGCCGCCACGAACTTGAAATTCTCACTGCGGCGCTGGAGAAAGCCGAGATAGCTTTTTTTCCGCTTAAAGGCTCTGTTATTTGCGAATATTATCTCGAGCCATGGATGCGCACAAGTTGCGATATCGACGTTCTCGTGCACGAGGAAGATACTTTAAAGGCAAAAGATGTGCTTACAAGCGAATATGGCTATGAGTATCACGGAAAAAACTCGCATGATTTTTCATTTTTCACGCCGAACAAAATGCACATAGAGCTCCACTACGACCTTGTTGAAAGTAAGCTCGCAAATGAGGCGGCGGAAGTTTTGAAAAGTGTGTGGCAACATTCGGAAGAACGCCCAGGGTATAAATTTTGTAAAAACATGTCCGATGAGATGTTTTACTTTTATCACGTTGCCCACATGGCAAAGCATTTTGCAAACGGCGGTTGCGGCATAAGGCCTTTTATAGACCTTTATATATTAAATAACAATGTGACCTTTGATGCCGAAAAACGCCAAGCTCTTATAGAAAAGGGCGGGCTTGCGATTTTTGAAAAAAATGCCGTGCTTCTTGCCGAAATTTGGCTCGGAGGCAAAGTGCACACATCTGTTACCCAAAAAATGGAAGAATATATTTTAAACGGGGGCGTGTACGGTTCTACGGAAAATCTCATAACTGTGCAACAAAATAAAAAAGGCGGAAGATTGCAGTACGCCTTGTCTAAATTCTTTATTCCCTATGACACCATAAAATATCACTATCCCATTTTGGAAAAACATCCGTTCTTAACGCCCGTTATGGAAGTTAGGCGCTGGTTCAAACTCGTTTTTTGCGGACATTTGAAAAGGACGGTACGCGAGCTTAAATATAACAGCAATGTTTCTTCCGATACGGTGAACGAAGTAAAAAATCTCTTTGAGGATATTGGATTGAAGTGAGGGGTAAGGTAAGATAATATCGAGCGAGAAGAGAGAGTTTTATGTGTGATACGTTATACAACAGATGAAATAAAAACAGTTCTTGTGCCTGCTTTTTATGCGCTATAACGTAAAGAAAGTTGTTCTTTTCGGGTCATATGTAAAAGATCTTGCAAATTCCGAAAGTGACGTTGACTTGCTTCTTGACGGCGGATCAAAGGGATTGAATTTTGTAGGATTGATAGAAGATGTTCGCTAAGTGCTTGATAAAGAGGTTGATGTTTTTTGACGATACTCATATAATCGCAGGTTCGAAAATTCAGTCGGAAATTTTAAAGTACGGAGTTGTGATTTATGAAAAATAAGGTAATCGTTGAAAAAACATATCGAAAAAATCAACTTTTTAAACACTTTTTTATAAAAAACACTTGCATTTAATGCCAAAGTGTGGTAAAATATAGAATGTCAACAAATGTTGACACATTTTCACAGCATCGTAACAGCAGAGTGGGTTTAAGACCCACTCTTTCGTATTATTTAAGAACAAATTACATCAAGAAGGCGGTGTTATAATGGCAGGAAACAAAAAAGCGGCGGAAATTGTATATTCTCTGGCGCTTCCCATTGCCAACGAGCATGGGTGTGATATTTACGAGGTTGAGTACAAAAAAGAGGGTGCCGACTACGTTTTGCGTGTTATCCTCGATACAGACAAAGAGGGCGGCATATCAATGAATATGTGCGAAAATGTAAGCCGGGCGCTCAGCGACGTGCTTGACGAAAAAGACCCCATCGCGGGTGCTTACATGCTTGAAGTCACATCTCCCGGGCTTGATCGCCCGCTGAAAAAGCCTGAAGATTTTACGCGTTTTTCGGGAAAGATGATAGACATTGGCTTGTATAAGCCTTTAAACGGCACAAAAACGATTTGCGGAACGCTTTTGTCGTATGACGGCGAAAACGTTACAATAGATTGCGACGGCGAGAACATCACCGTTAAAATCGCAGATACGGCCTACATCAGGCTTGCGGTAATATTTTAAACAACAATTCGAAAGGAATGAGTATAAAAAATGAACAGTGAATTTCTTAATGCATTAGACGAGATTGAAAAAGAAAAAAACATCAGCAAAGACATACTTTTAGACGCAATTGACGCGGCTTTGGTTTCCGCTTACAAGAGAAACTATAACACAAGCCACGGAAACGTTGCCGTAAACATCGACCGTGACAATGGTGAGGTAAAAGTGTTTATTCAAAAAGAGGTTGTGGAAGAGGTTGAAGAAGATCTTACGCAAATTTCCTTTGAAGATGCAAAAAACATCAGTGGAAAATATGAGCTCGGTGACATTGTAAACATCGAAGACACTCCGGCGGCTTTCGGAAGAATTGCCGCGCAAACCGCAAAACAGGTTGTTATGCAAAGAATTAAAGAGGCGGAAAGAAACCTCATATTTGACGAATTTTCCGAAAAAGAGCACCAAGTTGTAACAGGCGTTGTGCAAAGAATTGAAAAGAGAAACATATATCTTGACATCGGAAAAACCGAGGCTTATTTGGCACCCACCGAGCAAATACCCACCGAGAGCTATACTTTCCACAAGAGAATGAAAGTGTATGTTTCGGAAGTAAAAAGAACCACCAAAGGCCCGGTTGTAAACGTTTCGCGCGCAAAACCCGCATTTGTGGCAAAATTGTTTGAAGACGAAATTCCCGAAATTCAAGACAAAATCGTAGAGATTAAGAGTATTTCGAGAGAAGCGGGTTCAAGAACCAAAATGGCGGTTTTCTCAAACGATGAAAACATAGACCCCATCGGCGCTTGCATAGGTGCAAGAGGAATGAGAGTTCAAAGTATCGTTGATGAATTAAATGGCGAAAAAATAGACATAGTAAAATACAGCGAAGACCCGCGCGAATTTATCACCGCAAGTTTAAATCCCGCAGAGGTTTTGAGTCTTGAGGTAGACACCGAATCAAAAGAAGCATTTGTTATAGTGCCCAACAGCCAGCTTTCCCTTGCGATAGGTAAAGAGGGTCAAAATGCGCGTCTTGCGGCAAGGCTTACCGGCTACAAGATAGATATAAAAAGCGACGCTATGTAATCACGGGGTGAAACGATGGCAAAAAACATTGTTCCCACGAGAATGTGCGCAGGCTGTATGAGAAGAGGCCCGAAATCCGAGCTTTTAAGAGTGTTTAAAACAAAGGACGG
The DNA here is from genome assembly GCA_964606825.1 of uncultured Oscillospiraceae bacterium. GTDB lineage: Bacteria > Bacillota > Clostridia > UMGS1810 > UMGS1810 > CAKSIN01. The sequence continues at coordinate 29,733 of CAZSIY010000001.1, forward strand.
CACGGTGGAAGCCGACGGCAAAAGAGCTTTTGTCGGCCGCGGAGCCTACGTTTGCAAAAACAAAGAATGCGTTTTAAAAGCACAAAAGAAAAACGGATTGTCGAGAATTCTTAAAACCAAAGTGACGGACGAGATATATGAGCATCTTGCCGCCCTTGTTGATGAGGAGTGATTTTTACGGATAAAGTTTTTGGACTTTTGGGGCTTGCCAAAAAAGCCGGCAAGGTTGTGAGCGGAGAAAGTGCGGTAAAGGAAAGTGTTCGCTTTTCAAAGGCGCACCTTGTGATAATAGCGTGCGATGCAAGCGAAAATACCGAAAAAGGTATTACGGACAGTTGCAGCTATTACGGAGTAAAACACTTTAAATATTCGACCAAAGAAGAGCTCGGCCACGCAATAGGAAATAATTTCAACGCGGCGGTGGCAGTTACGGACAAAGGGTTTTCAAACAGCATAGAAAGATGCCTTGCGGCAAATATTAATGGAGGTGAATGATTATGACCGGACCGAGAGTACATGAATTGGGTAAGGACATAAACGTTTCAAGCAAGATTTTAATAGAACTTCTTGAAAAATATGACATAAAAGTAAAAAATCACATGACTACTTTGGAACTAGACCAAACAGATGTGATTTTAACGTCATACTTAAATCAATATGACGACGGCTCCACAATTGAGGAGTATTACGAAAAACTTCATGCAGAAGCCGAAAAAGCGAAGCCTAAGGCTAAAAAAGAAGCGGCTCACGTTGAAAAAGAGGCGCAGGAAGTGCCCGTAGAGGAAGTTGAAATCGTAAAAGAAGACAACAAAACCGTTGTAGATACAAGGCAAAACACCGTTGACCTTGAAAAGCTCGATACCGACAAAATAGAAAAACTCGTTGATATCGATATGGGAGTAAAAGAAGAGAAAAAGCAAAAAATTAAGAAAAACAATCAGCCGTCCAAAAAGGTTGACAAAAAGGCAGAAACCGCTCCTAAAGCCAAAAAGCAGGAAGCAGAGCCTGAAGAACCGAAAGAGGTGGAAATTCCCGAAGAAATTTCCGTTGGCGATTTTGCCGCAAAACTCGGCGTATCTCCTACGGCTGTAGTTAAAAAGCTTTTTGAAATAGGCGTAATGGCATCTGTGAGCCAGGCGATAGATTTCGACACCGCGGCTCTCATAGGCGATGACATGGGATTTGTGATAAAGCAGGAAATCATTGTAACAGACGAAGACCGCCTGTTTAACGACGTTGAAGACAAAGAGGAAGACTTAAAGCCGCGTCCGCCCGTTGTTGTTGTAATGGGTCACGTTGACCATGGTAAAACCTCACTTCTTGACACCATAAGAAAAACAAACGTAATCGCAAGAGAAGCCGGCGGAATTACTCAGCATATCGGTGCATATAGAGTGCGTATTCACGACAAAAAGATAACATTTTTGGATACACCGGGTCACGAAGCGTTTACTTCAATGCGTATGCGCGGTGCCCAGGTTACCGATATTGCAATTCTCGTTGTTGCCGCAGATGACGGAATCATGCCTCAAACGGTAGAGGCCATAAACCACGCAAAAGCCGCAGGCGTAACAATAATCGTGGCGATAAACAAAATAGATAAAGAGGGCGCAAACCCCGACAAAATCAAACAGGAATTAACCGAGTACGACCTTATTCCCGAAGAGTGGGGCGGAGATACAATTTGCGTTCCGATTTCCGCAAAATACAACCAGAATATAGACGAACTCCTTGAAATGGTTATCCTCGTTGCCGAAATGAAAGAGCTCAAAGCAAACCCCGACAGACGTGCAAAAGGTACCGTTATCGAGGCACAGCTTGACAAGGGCAGAGGCCCTGTGGCAACGGTTCTTGTTCAAAACGGTACTTTAAAAGCCGGCGACATTGTGGTAGCGGGTACCGCAGAGGGTAGAGTAAGAGCTATGGTAGACGACAGGGGCAACAAAGTTAAAAAAGCAGGTCCTTCCGTTCCCGTTGAGATAATAGGTCTTAGCGAAGTTCCCGAAGGCGGCGACACTTTTTACGCCGTTGACGACGAAAAGAAAGCAAGAGCCGTGGTTGAAAAGAGAAAAGAAAAAATCAAAGAAGACCACATCAAAGCGCGCTCAGTGGTATCACTTGATGCGTTGTTCGACCAGATTAAAGAGGGCGAAGTAAAAGACCTCAACATCATAGTAAAAGCAGACGTTCAAGGTTCCGTGGAAGCTGTTAAGCAGTCGCTTACAAAGCTTTCAAACGAGGAAGTTCGCATAAATTGTATTCACGGCGGAGTAGGCGGAGTTACCGAAAGTGACGTTATGCTTGCTGCGGCGTCAAATGCGATTATCGTAGGATTTAATGTTCGCCCCGACAACGGCGCTGTATCTTCAGCTAAGCAAAACGACGTAGATATAAGGCTCTACCGCGTTATCTATCACGCAATAGAGGAAATAGAGGCCGCTATGAAGGGTATGCTTGCGCCCAAGTTTAAGGAAAATGTTTTGGGTCATGCCGAAATAAGAAACACATTTAAGGTAAGCGGCGTTGGCACAATCGGCGGTGGATATGTGCTCGACGGTAAGATTTCGAGAAATTCCCAGGTTAGAATTGTGCGCGACAGCATAGTTATCCATGAGGGTATACTCTCCAGCCTCAAGCGCTTTAAAGACGACGTAAAAGACGTTGCCTCCGGTTACGAGTGCGGTATCGGCATAGAAAACTTTAACGATATAAAAGACGGAGATATTGTGGAGTCCTTCATAATGGAAGAAATTAAAAACTGAGAAGGTGTGCTATGGCTTTTAACAGATTGGAAAGAATTAAAGAAGAAATGAAACGCGAAATGTCGTCAATTATTCGCGAGCTCAAAGACCCGCGCATGTCGCCCATGGCAAGCATTGTTGCGGCAGACGTGAGCAAAGATTTAAAGTATGCCAAAATCTATGTGTCGGTAATGGGCACCGAAGAGGAAAAAAGCGATACTATGGCGGCTCTTAAAAGCGCCACGGGATTTATAAAGCGCGAAATAGGCAATCGCCTTAATTTAAGATGCGTGCCTCACCCCACTTTTGTGCTTGACAACACCATTGATTACGGTATGCACATAAACGACATTATTCACAAAATAAATGCCGGCGGTGACGAAAAATGAGCCTTTCTGCCATTGCCGAAGTGATAAAAAATAACAATAATTTTGCAATTGCCGTCCATGTAAATCCCGACGGCGATTGCTTGGGCTCTGCCGCCGCGCTTTGCGATACCTTGCATCTTATGGGTAAAAATGCGCAAATCGTGTCGGAAAGTCCTATTCCGGAGAGGCTTGCGTTTATAGTAAACCCCGAAAGCGTAAGAAAATCGCTTGAAAATTGCGATGTTTGCATAGCGGTGGACGTGGCATCAAAAGAAATGATGGGTTCCGTGTACGAAAGCACGTTTTTATCGGCAAAAACCACTTGCTGTATAGATCACCACGGCACAAACGAAGGCTATGCCGACTGTAACTTTATAGATGCGGTATCTTCCGCCGCGGGTGAGCTTGTTTATTTGCTCACAGCGGGGGAGCTTAAATTGCTCTCCGACAAGGGCGCAATGTTCCTCTATGCGGCAATTGCAAGTGATACGGGAAGTTTCCGCTATTCAAACACAACTTCAAGAACCCATTTTATAGCTTCAAAACTTCTTGAAAAAGATTTTGATGCGCCGCTTGTTATGCGAAAATTATTTGAAGTGAAAACTTTAAATCAGTTGAAACTCAAAAGCGACGTTGTTTCAAATTTGCGTTTTTGCTTTGACGGTAAGGTGTGTATTTGCACTCTCGATAAAAAAATGCTCGACAAATATTCCATGAATTTTGAAGATGCCGACGATTTGGCATCGCTTCCGCGCTCAATTGAGGGTGTTGAAGTTGGCGTTTTTGTGAAAGTAAAGGGCGAAAACGAAGTAAAAGTGAGCCTGCGCTCCAATGCGTGCGTAAATGTAGCTCAAATTGCCGCAAATCTCGGCGGCGGCGGTCATATCCGCGCGGCAGGTGTTACAATTTTTGCAAACAGCGAAACCGCAGAGAAAAAAATATTGGACGAATTAGAAAAAGTGATGTGACAAAATGGCAGATTTAAACGGCATAGCCGTTGTTTACAAGGAAAAAGGATATACCTCGCATGACGTTGTAAGCGTTATGAGAAAAATTTTGCAAACTTCGAAAATCGGGCATACGGGCACCTTGGATCCCAATGCCGAAGGCGTTCTTCCCGTGTGTGTGGGCAAAAGCACAAAACTTGCCGACATGCTTACCTTTTCCGACAAGGAGTATGTGGCAAAAGTAAAACTCGGCTTGGAAACCGATACTTACGACATTTGGGGCGATGTAACGGGTGAAAGCGAGCATATTGTAAAAAAAGACGAGCTTTTGAGCGCAATTGGAAAATATACAGGAGAGATTGAACAGCTTCCGCCCATGTACAGCGCAATAAAAATAAACGGAAAAAAGCTCTACGAACTTGCCCGAAAAGGAATTGAAGTGGAGCGAAAACCGCGAAAAGTTACAATTTATGATTGTGAGCTTTTAAGTTTCGACGGTTCGGAGTTTGAAATAAGGGTGAGCTGCTCAAAGGGCACCTACATTCGCTCCCTTTGCCACGATATAGGCAAAACCTTGGGTTGCGGCGCGTGTATGACGAGCCTTATAAGAACAAAATCATCGGTTTTTGATTTAAAATCCGCAAAAACTTTGGATGAAATAAGAGCTCTTGTAGAAAAAAACGGTGCCGCTTCGGTTTTAATGCCGCCGGACAGCGTGTTTGAAGATTATCCCAAAATAAATGTTACCGAAGCCGTTAAAAAAAGGCTTTTAAACGGTGCTTTGTCACGCATTGAAGCACCGCTGGGAAAATATCGCGCATACGCACCAAACGGCGAATTTGTGGGCATTACCGAAATTTTCGTGGGCGAAAAGGGCAATATTATAAAAATAGTAAAGGCTTTTTGCGAGCAGGTGTAGTATGGTGAAAAGTGTAAAAAATGTAATAGCCATAGGTAAGTTTGACGGCGTGCACATCGGCCACCGCCGACTTATGGAAGAAGCCGCGAAAATTGCTCGAAATTGCGATTTTAGCTCCCTTGTTTATATCATATCGCCGTCGGAATTCAAGAGCATCACCTCAAAGGAAAGCCGCGATGAAATAATTCGAGAAATAGGCATAGACAGAGTAATATCCCAGCCTCTCACCGCGGAGTTCAAGGCACTTACGCCGCGGGAGTTTGCCGAAAATATTTTGGTTGAAAAGCTGAATGCCGCTCATGTAGTGGTGGGATATAACTTTAGGTTCGGCATAAACAGAAACGGAGATGCCGCACTTCTTTGCCGAATTTTAAAAGATTACGGTGTTAAGGTAACCGTAATAGAGAGCATCGACGTAAAAAATGCGTCGGGAGTTTTGGAACCCGTGAGCTCCACGAGAATAAGAAACCTTGTGGAAATGGGAGATATGCCCCTGACAAAAGAGTGCCTCGGCAGGTGGTTTTCAATGTGGGGCGTGGCATCATGTGGAAAGCACCTGGGCGCAAAGATAGGTTTTCCCACAATTAATTTTTACCCCGAAAAAGATGAGCTTATTCCGCGCCGCGGAGTGTATGTTTCAAAAGTTCTTTTAGATGGCAAAAACTACGTGGGTATTACCAATGTGGGGCTTAATCCCACGGTGGAAAGCGGGGAAAACATAAAGGTTGAAACGCATATTCCACTGCTCGAAGCGGGCGATTTGTACGGCAAAAAAGTAAAAGTGGAATTTGTTGAATACATTCGCTCGGAAACAAAATTCAAAAATGAACTTGAACTTAAAAATCAGCTTGAATGTGATAAAAAATACGCATTGTCAAAATTGATTGTTTAAAATATATTAAATGGGAGGAATACAAAATGAGTGAAGAATGTACACATGATTGCAGCAGTTGCTCGGCAAATTGCTCTTCAAGAGAAAAAGAAAGCCTTATCGAAAGCCTCAACCCGGCAAGCAGTGTAAAAAAAGTTATCGGCGTTGTAAGCGGTAAAGGTGGCGTGGGAAAATCCATGGTTACCGCTATGCTTGCGGTTTTGATGAAAAGAAAAGGTCTCAATACGGCAATTTTAGATGCCGATATAACAGGTCCCTCAATCCCAAAAGCCTTTGGAATAAAAGAAAGAGCGTATGCGGATAATCGAGGCCTTATCCCCGTTTCGTCAAAAACGGGAATAGATATTATGAGCATAAACCTTTTGCTCGATGACGAAACAACTCCCGTTGTTTGGAGAGGTCCCGTAATTGCGGGCACAGTAAAGCAGTTTTGGACGGACGTAATTTGGGAAGACGTAGACTTTATGTTTGTGGACATGCCTCCGGGAACTGGCGATGTGCCGCTTACGGCGTTTCAGTCGCTTCCGGTAGACGGAATTGTAATTGTTACCTCGCCCCAACAGCTTGTTTCCATGATTGTTGAAAAGGCGGTAAATATGGCGAATATGATGAACATTCCGATTTTGGGAATAGTTGAAAATATGTCGTATTTTGAGTGTGACGAGTGCAACAAGCGCCACTATATCTACGGCGAAAGCCATATAAGCGAAATTGCCGAAAAATACGGCATAGACACAATTTGCCAAATTCCAATAGACCCGAAACTTGCCGGCGGTGCCGACGCGGGAATGATAGAGCTTTTTGACGGAAACTATCTCGATATACTTTCCGACAAAATCGAAAAATGCTGATAAATTCACAGTTTTCGGAAAGGAATTTTTGGTATGACAAAAACAAATGCAATGCGAATTCTCGACAAAGCGAAAATAAAATACGACGTTATTGAATACGAAGTTGACGAAAACGATTTGAGCGGCGTAACAATTGCAAAAAAGGTAAACCTTGATTGCAGTATGGTTTTTAAAACTCTTGTTGCAAAAGGTGATAAAACAGGCCCCGTGGTTATTTGCGTGCCCGTGGATAAGGAGATAAACTTAAAAAAAGTTGCCTCTGTAAGCGGCAACAAAAAGATTGAAATGGTTCACGTAAAAGACCTTCTCGGCCTTACAGGCTATATTCGCGGCGGTTGCTCGCCTGTGGGAATGAAAAAGAAATTTCCCACGTTTATAGACAGTTCCGCTCTGAATTTTGAAAAAATCACCGTAAGTGCAGGCATGAAAGGCGCCCAGCTTCTTTTAAACCGCGCCGAGCTTGCCGATTTTGTTGAGGCAACGTTTAGCGAAATAACAGCGTAAGCGAAATAATGATTGTTTACATTTTGGCTCTCCTTACCTCAAGGGGAGCCTTTGGCATGGGTGAAATTTTTTCGCTCGTATCGACAAATCCCCACATTTTATTTGAATTTGCCGTATATTATTGTTAAAAACACTTATTGAAAAAAATCTCTTTTAGGTATATAATTAAACATGTAAAATCATTAAATCGGCGGTGAAAAAATTGCAAGGTCAAAACAGTTTAACCATATATTCCGGAAAGCGAAAGGTCTACATAAAAACAGAAAATGTGCTGTATGCTATAATGCACAAAAATGATGCCGAAATTCATGTTTTCGGCGGAAGTATATATAAAACAAGAATGACTTTTTCTCAAATAAGAGCCGCTTTTGACGATAATTTTATCACAATTCACCGTGGGTGCATAGTTTCGGCCATGGCTGTTCACGAAATTGCCGAAAAAGTGATTTTAAACAACGGCGAAGCTCTTGCGTATTCCGCAAGAAGAAAAAAAGAAATCGTTGCAAAGCTCCATGATATTCAAAAGCGCTACATAAACAGTTTCAACCGCTCAGGTATTCCGGCAAACGACGATGAATACAAAGAATATTATTCGAGTTTTGAAAACATGCCCTTTGCATTTGCGGATATTGAGCT
>CAZSIY010000001.1:37600-45424 GCA_964606825.1 uncultured Oscillospiraceae bacterium
GCTTATATTTGATGAAAAAAATCAAGGCGTGGACTGGATTTTCCGTTACGGAAACCCTGCGCTTGCCGCTTTGGAAAAAGTGCCGCTTACAGACCTTTTGGACCATTCTTTCGGTAGTGTTTTTCCCAATATGGATTCAAAGTGGTTAAGAGCCTACGAACGCGCCACACTGTACGGCGAAAAGCTCGAAATCATAGATTACAGTCCCGAAATCGATACATACCTTAAGGTTATATGTTTTCCCACGTTTAAAGGCCACTGCGGTTGTATTTTGTTTAATATCGACGATATAAAATTTACAAAAAACAGCAACGATGCCGAAAAAGCGCTCATGCTTTACTACGGCGATAAATTGACAAATTTGTATCCCAAAGAATAAAAAAACGATGCCGATAAAATTCGACATCGTTTTAATATTATTCGCCGATTGACTCTCTTATTGCCTTTGATAGCTGGTCGGGGCAAGAAGTGCCTTTGTATCCGCAGGGAATACCCTCTAAGATATTCGCAACTTCTTCCGCCGGTCTTCCTTCGCAAAGTTTTGCCACGCCTTGTGTGTTTCCGGCGCAACCGCCGAGAAATTGAACATCGTGGATTATTCCGTTTTCAATTTCAAAAGATATTTCCATTGAACATACGCCTTTCGGCTTAAATGTGTAACGCATTTTTATTCCTCCTTAAGTGCAACATTTACATTTGAGTTTTCATTAATATTGCCGTTTTCTTCGGCATATATTACAAGTTTGAATTTTTTAAAAACGGTTTCGTAGTTTGGAAGGTTGTCTATTTCGTTATAGCTTAAAACAAGTTTATTGCCTGTAGCTTCTTTTACCGTGTCCAAATCGTATTCGCCGTTTTCGCTTTTTATAATTTCGTACAGCGGCATTATAATCTCGGTACATTCTCCTTTTGGAAAATACACGTTGCCGTCAAACTCATATTGCGAAAAACTGTACCATTTTCCGCTGTTTGCGAATTTATATATAGGTCCCTCCGCCCATTCCGTCTCCTCGGGTTCGCCGTAAAGAGATACACATTTTTCGGCAGAGAGCGATAAGTCTTCAAAGGCTTCGCAATTTATTTTGCCGTTTGAAACATTGCTTTGCTCATTTACCGTACTTTTGTTTCCGGTAATTCGCTCGTCGGATTTTTTGTTTTCGCAACCGCAAAAAGTCAATGCAAAAATTAAGGTAAACAAAATTAATCTTTTCATAAAATCAATCTTCCTCTTTGCGATTTGTTTTGTAAAATTTATATCCGAATACTGCAAAAAGCGCAATAGCTATTACAAAAACAGCCGCCCAGTACGCACCGCCCTCGAGCACTACAACGGCGCTCATGGCGAGGATTGAGGTTATTACATAAAGTATGGCAACGGTTTGCTTTTGAGAAAATCCCATGTCCATAAGTCTGTGGTGAAGGTGTCCGCGGTCGGGCGCCATTATGGGTTTTTTGTTCCATATGCGGCGTACAATTGCAAATCCCGTGTCGAAAATCGGAAGTCCGAGAATTAGGAAAGGCACAATAAACGATATTATTACGTAGCCTTTAAAAAGTCCTTGTATGCAAATTACCGAAAGCATAAATCCCAAAAACGTGGAGCCGGTGTCGCCCATGAATATTTTTGCCGGGTTAAAGTTGTAGGGCAGAAATCCGAGGCAAGCGCCGGCTAAAGCGGCGGTTATCACCGCAATTTGTATTTCGCTTGTGAGTATCGCTATGAAAAACAGTGAAAATGTCGCAATTGACGAAACGCCCACGGCAAGACCGTCGAGACCGTCTATGAGGTTTACTGCGTTTGTAACGCCTACGATCCAAATTATTGTTATGGGAATGCTCATAAATCCCAGGGGAAGTATTCCGCCTTCAACTATAAATGAGGGCACACTGATGTATTTAATGGTAACTCCGTGCAAAACAACTATTACGGCACAAAGTATTTGCATTGCAAATTTTATTTTTGCTCCGAGCTGTTTTACGTCGTCTACAATGCCTACGGCTACTATAATCAGCGAACCTATGAGTATTCCTTTAAGCTGGTTGTCTACCACGCCGAAGCACAAAAGGCTTATGAGAAAGCCGTAAAATATCGCAAGTCCGCCGAGGCGGGGAATAGGGTGGTCGTGTACGCGCCTTGCATCTTTCGGCACGTCTACCGCGCCTATTTTGTATGCGAGCATTTTAACAAAAGGCGTAGATGCCAGCGAAACTCCGAACGCTACCGAAAAACATAGTATGAGTTTTATAATATCCAAGTGTAATCACTGCCTTTCGAGTTAGAACGGTCTATCTACAAAGCCTATTTTTCTTTTGACTTTGTTTAAGGTTCTGTTTGAAATTTTGTAAGCTCTCTCGGCACCCGATTTGTAAACCTGCTCGAGATAGTCTTTGTTTTTGCGAATGTCGGCGTATCTTTCTCTTATGGGTTTCAGCTCGTCTGCCACCACTTCGCCCACCGCTGTTTTGAAATCGCCGTAGCCTTTGCCTGAAAATTCGTTTACTGTTTCTTCAACGGTTTTTCCGGTAATGGAGCAATAAATGTTAATGAGGTTGTTAATGCCGTGTTTTCCCTCGCGATAGGCAATTTCGCCCTCGGAGTCGGTTACGGCGCGTTTGAATTTTCTCATTATCGTGTCTTTGTCGTCAAGAATTGATACAAATCCGTTTGCGTTGGGGTCGGATTTGCTCATTTTTGACGTGGGGTCTTGCAGGCTCATTATGCGCGCGCCCTCTTTGGGAATAAATCCATCGGGAATTGTAAATACGTCGCCGTAGATATGGTTAAATCTTATGGCAATGTCGCGGCAAAGTTCAAGGTGCTGTTTTTGGTCTACGCCAACGGGTACAAGGTCCGTTTTGTACAGCAAAATATCAGCCGCCATGAGAACGGGATAGGTAAAAAGTCCTGCGTTTATGTTGTCGGCGTGCTTTGCGCTTTTGTCTTTAAACTGGGTCATTCTCGAAAGCTCGCCCATGTAGGTAAAGCAGTTTAAAAGCCACGAGAGTTCAGCGTGAGTTGACGAGTGCGACTGGAAAAACACAATGTTTTCCTCACCGTCTATTCCCGCTGCAAGGTACTGGCTCAAAAAATCCATGCAGCGCTTGCGAAGGTCTGCCGGGTCTTGGCGTACCGTTATTGAGTGGAGATCCACAACGGAGAATATGCAGTTGTAATCTTTTTGAAGATTTACCCAGTTTTTGAGCGCTCCTACGTAGTTTCCGAGCGTTATGCAACCTGTGGGTTGAATACCGCTGAATATGGTTTTCTTTTCATCCATTATCAGTTTCTCCCTTCAAACATTTCCGTGAGTGTTGAGCCGAGTATTTTTATGCCTTTTTCGATGTCGGCGTTATTTGCTGTTGAATAGTTGAGTCTAAAACAATTCGACGGTGCGTCGATATCTACCATGCAAGTGCTTCCGGGAACAAAGGCAACTTTCGCATCAACGGCTTTTTTGAACAGTTCTTTTGCATCTGCGCCCTCGGGCATTGTGCACCAAAGGAAAATCCCGCCATGCGGATGTGTGTAGCTTACGCATTTCGGGAAGAACTTATCCATGCAATCTATCATAAGTGCGCATTTCTCGCCGTAGAGTTTGCATCCGTCTTCGATGTGTTTTTTTAAGTCGAAGCGCTTTATGTATTCGTATACGAGCATTTGGTTTAAAACGGGCGTGTGAACGTCGTTTACCTGCTTGCAAACAACAATTCTGTCCATAATGTCTTTATGGCAACAAACAAATCCAACTCTGAGACCGGGAGAGAGTGTTTTTGAAAAAGAGCCTACGTATATTACTCTTCCCTCGTTGTCCATGCTTTTTATAGTCTTTGTGTCTTCGCCGGCAAAGCGGAGCTCGCCGTATGGATTGTCCTCTATAATATAGCAATCATATTTTTTTGCAAGCTCAAGAAGTTTTTTGCGTTTTTCAAGAGATTGGGTGATGCCGGTGGGATTTTGGAAAGTTGGTATAGTGTATATAAGTTTAATGTTTTCCGTTTTAAGGAGATTTTCCACTTTTTCTGTATCTATACCGTCGTCGTCCATTTCCACGCCGAAAAGTTTGGCACCGTGAGCTCTGAAACCGTTCAGTGAACCTATAAAGCTCGGTTCTTCCACGATTATTCCCTCGCCGCTGTTTACAAGGGATTTTGTCGCAAGGTCTATGGCTTGTTGAGCGCCTGTGGTGATTATCACCTTGTCAAATTCGGCGCCGATGTTTTTTTCTTTAAGGCTGTTTTCAACCTCGGTTATAAGGGGAGCGTAGCCCTCTGTTACCCCATATACAAGAGCCGCGCGGCCGTTTGTGCTGAGTATTTCATTTGATATTTTGCCCCATTCTTTTGCCGGGAAAAGCTCGGGTGAGGGAATACCACCCGCAAAACTTATTATGTCGGAACTTCCGACCATTTTAAAAATTTCTCTTATTGCTGACGCTTGTATTCCTTTTACGCGGTCTGCAAGTGAAGACTGTATATCCATATTATCATTCCTCTCCGTAATATTCTTTGGCGGCTTTTTGCGCCGCAATGTGTATAATTTTTGCCGCTTCGGCTCTTGTTGCATTGCCTTGCGGTTTAAATTCTCCTTCGTCGTTTCCGTTTATTATTTCTTCGGAAGATAGAAAGAGCACTGCATCTTTTGCGTAGTCGCTTATTTTATCTTCGTCCGAAAAAGTTTTTGCTTTTTTGTCGGAAAACGTAAAATTGCCGTATTCAAGCGCGCGTTTTGTAATATATGCCATGTCTTCGCGCGTAATGGGTTTTTCCGCTTCGAGAATTTCTTCGGGATATATTATAAGCATTCCGGCTTTTTTTGCTGATGATGCGTAAGCGTAACCCCAGTTGTTTTGCGGAACGTCCGAATATGAGCTTTCGGAGGCAGGGTTAAAAAGTCCCAAAGACAACACTGCCATTTTTATGAATTCCATGCGCGTTATATTTTCGTAAGGCCGAAATGTTCCGTCGCCAAAGCCGGATATAACACCGTTTTTCGAAAGTGTTTCAATGGCTTCTTTTGCCCAGGATACATCTTCGGTGTCGGAAAAAGAAACACGGCGCTTTTCAAATTCGTTGAATACTTTCTCGGCGCTCATAGCGGCGGCCGAAAAAGAAAATAAAACCACGGCGGATGCTGTGGCAAAGGCGCACAACTTCTTTTGCATAGTGCATTGCCCAACCTTTCATATAAACAATTCTTTCTTACCTTAAATTATACTACAACCTTTTAAATATGTCAACCAAACGCTTTTTTACATACAATTTAATTTACATTTTTCATGAATTTTACATTTTTTAAATTATTTTCGTGTAATATATTGAAATATTTTGGCGGGTGTGTTATAATGATTTCGAGCAAAGATTGAAATCAGCTAAATTCGCCTACGGCAAGGTGAATGTGCATATGTACCTTAAATTGCTGCATAGCTAAATAGACCTTGCGGTCATGTTAGAAGGCGAATTTAATTTAGCTGTTTCATAAGAAACAATTTAGCTATGGAGCGTAAGCGGAATAATTTAGCTTTGCACTGAGAGTGAAAAATTCAGCTGAAATGTGGCTTTTAATATAATTGTCACGAACAGGTTTCGCCTAATGGCGCGAGTTGTTTGAAATTTAACGATAGTGTCATCAATAGTGTTTTAGGAGGAGAGCAATGTTGGTTAATCAGGAAGAAAGAAAACCGATATACGGAAAATTGTCAGTCATATGCATGAAAGGTTGCGAGGAACTTGCCGATAAAATTGACTGGTATTTAAAAAAATTCAGGCAAGACAGCGACCACGAGGAAACATACATAGTAAAAGCAAAGTGCCCGCGTTTCGGCTCTGGTGAGGCAAAATGTGTTATAGACGAAACCGTTAGAGGTAACGACGTATTTATCATCTGCGATGTATTTAACCATGGCGTTACATACAAAATGTACGGCAACGAAAATCACATGAGCCCGGATGACCACTATCAGGATTTAAAGAGAATTATTGCCGCAATGAGCGGTAAAGCAAGAAGAATTACCGTTGTTATGCCTATGCTTTACGAGGGCAGACAGCACAGAAGAAGTGCAAGAGAGTCTCTCGACTGCGCATTGGCACTTCAAGAGCTTGTTGACATGGGCGTTACAAATATTTTAACTTTTGATGCTCACGACGCAAGAGTTCAAAACGCAATACCGATTTCTGGATTTGACGATGTTCAAACAACTTATCAAATGCTCAAAGCTCTTACAAGAGCAGAGCCCGACGTTGTGTTTGACAAAGACTCTACAATCGTTATCTCTCCCGACGAGGGCGGCATGCACAGATGCATGTACTATTCTTCGGTTCTCGGCCTCGACCTCGGTATGTATTATAAGAGAAGAAACTATTCCGTTATCGTAAACGGCAAAAACCCCATAGAGGCTCATGAGTATCTCGGAAGAAGCGTTGAGGGCAAAGACGTTATGATAGTTGATGATATGATTTCAAGCGGCGAGTCTGTTCTTGATATTGCAAGAAAGCTCAAAGCTCAGGGCGCAAGAAGAATATTTATATTTACGGCGTTCGGACTTTTCTGCAACGGTCTTGAGTCTTTTGACGAAGCGTACGAAAAAGGCGAAATTACAAAAGTGTTTACCACAAATCTTGTATATCGTATGCCCGAGCTTAAGGAGCGCGATTGGTACTTTGAAGTAGATATGTCAAAATACATATCGCTACTTATAGACACCATAAACCATGACGAGTCTATAAGCCAGCTCCTCGCTCCGGTAAATAAGATTAAAGCTCTTATGGAAAAACACGAAAAGGAACTTAAAGGACAAGTTACCCTTTTTGAAAACGAATAATTGAAATCCAAGCTGTGGAGCGGACTTAACGTTTTACAGCTTGTTTTAGCTTAATCCGAAAGGCGGAAATATATGAAAATTAAAGAGATAATAAATAAAATGACATTTGAAGAAAAGGCGAGTTTGCTCACGGGTACACATGATATGCGTACAGAGGCAATTGAGCGTCTCGCCATTGACCAAAAAGTCTTTGCTGACGGCCCGAACGGAGTAAGAAGTAACGAACCGAACAGCAATTGCGTGTGCCTACCGTCTTTAAGCGCCCTTGCCGCTACATGGGATACCGACATGGCGTATCTTTACGGTGAAACAATTGCAAACGACTGCATCGCCCATGGAGTTGATATGATTTTGGGCCCCGGTGTAAATATAAAGCGGGATATGCTTTGCGGAAGAAATTTTGAATACCTTTCGGAAGATCCCGTTCTCGCGGGAGAGCTTTCCGCAAGCTATGTAAACGGTGTTGAAAACAACGGCGTTGCAACGTCGGTTAAGCATTTTGCCGCAAACAGTCGCGAAAGATACAGAGGCGATACAAATGCCGAAATAGATGAGAGAACTCTCAGAGAAATTTATTTAAAGGCTTTTGAAATTGCTGTAAAAAAGTCAAAGCCGCAAAGCATAATGTGTGCTTACAACAAGATAAATTCGATTTGGTGTTCGGAAAATAAAATGCTTCTAAATGATATATTAAAAGAAGAATGGGGCTTTGATGGCTTTGTAATTTCAGACTGGGGTGCGGTTCACGACATAAAGAAAGCAAATTCGGCAGGTCTTGACCTTGAAATGCCAAAAAATTGCAATATCGTTTCCGAGCTCAAATCGGGGGTTGAAAGTGGCGTCGTAACAATGGAGCAAATAGATAACTCGGTGGAACGTGTTTTGCGCTTTATATTAAAGCCTAAAACGAACAAAGCGCCGATAAGCCGTAGGCAAATGCATGAAAATGCAAGGAAAATTGCCGCAGCCGCCGTTACGCTTATGAAAAACGACGGCGCTGTTCTTC
>CAZSIY010000002.1:0-35187 GCA_964606825.1 uncultured Oscillospiraceae bacterium
CTTATACACCATCATTCTTCCGCATTTGTCGCACACAATGTCGGACTCTTCGTCTTTTATTTCAATATCGCCTATTTTTTCTTCGGCAAGTTCGAGAGTTTTTTCAAAAGGTCCGTAAAAATCGCTTATGAGCTTTTGCCAGTCAACGGAGCCTTCTTCCACCTTATCGAGGTCTTCTTCCATATTTGCGGTGAAAGTTACGTCGACTATGTCTTTAAAATGCTCGCACATCAAGCTGTTTACTATCATTCCGAGCTCCGTAGGGAAGAGAGCTTTGTTTTTTCTCACAACGTATCCGCGATTGATTATGGTAGTAATTGTGGGAGAATAAGTGCTCGGGCGGCCTATGCCGAGCTCTTCAAGCGTTTTGATAAGCGATGCTTCGGTAAATCTTGCCGGAGGCTGGGTGAAGTGCTGTTCCTTTGAAACGGAGTCTTTTTTCAAAATGTCGCCCTCTTCAAGAGGAGGGAGCTTTGACTCTTTCTTTTCATCGGTGTCTTTACTCTCGGTGTAGAGAAGAGAAAATCCCGCAAAGTTCACCGTGGTGCCCGTTCCTCTGAATGTATACTCGCCGGCTGTTATATCGGCGGTTACGGTATCTAAAATCGCATCTTTCATCTGACATGCGATAAATCTTTCCCAAATTATTTTATAAATTTTATACTGGTCGGGAGTGAGCGACTCTTTTATGCTCTCGGGGGTAATTGCCGCGGAAGTGGGGCGAATTGCCTCGTGGGCATCTTGCGCGTTTTTCTTGGTTTTGTAAACCTTCGGATGAGCGGGCAAATACTCCGCTCCATAGGTATTTAATATAAAGTCGCGAGCTTCGTCAACGGCATCGTCGGAAATGCGCAAAGAATCTGTTCTCATGTAGGTAATAAGACCTATTTGTCCTTTTCCTTTTATACTTATGCCCTCATAGAGTTGCTGAGCGGCCTGCATTGTTCTCATGGAAGTAAAAGACAATTTTCTTCCCGCTTCCTGCTGAAGAGTTGAAGTGATAAAAGGCGGTGCGCTCGTCTTTTTCTTTTGAGCTCTTTTTATGCTCGTTACCACAAAGTCTTTATCTTCGGTGGCGCGAAGTATTTTATCGGCATCGCTTTCGCTTGCAAGTTTAATTTTTTTGCCGTCTTTTCCGTAGAACGGTGCGACAAATTTTTTCTTGCCGGACATAACTTTTGCTTCCACTGTCCAATATTCTTCGGGTGTAAAGTTATTTATTTCATCTTCGCGGTCGCAAATTATTTTTGTGGCAACAGACTGCACTCTTCCCGCGCTAAGGCCTTTTTTCACCTTTTTCCAAAGAAGAGGGCTTATTTTATAACCCACAATTCTGTCAAGAACACGCCTTGCCTGCTGAGCGTCCACAAGGCTTTCGTCTATACTTCGGGGGTCTTTTATTCCCGCGGAAACCGCCTTTTTGGTGATTTCGTTAAACGTTACTCTGCACTTTGAATTTTTGTCAACTCCGAGCAAATTCGCAAGGTGCCAGCTTATTGCTTCTCCTTCGCGGTCGGGGTCGGTTGCGAGAAATATTTTATCGGCGTTTTTAGCCTCGTATTTAAGGCTTTTTACGAGGTCGCCTTTTCCCCTTATGGTAATGTATTTGGGTTTGAAATTGTCTTCCACGTCAATGCCGAGCTGACTTTTCGGCAAATCTATAACATGCCCCATACTCGCCACAACGGAATAGCCTTTTCCCAAATATTTTTTTATTGTTGTGGCTTTTGACGGTGACTCCACTATTACAAGTTTTTTGGTTTGTTTTTTTGCCATTTTTGCCTCCTAATTGTTTTTTTCGAAAAATCCGCCGGGATGCCTTATTACACTGCCCCTTATTTCCATAAGCATGAGCGCTGTTTCCGCATCCGACAAAACAAGTTTGCAACGGGTGCATATTTCATCTATGTGCACCTTGCCGTTGTCTTTTAAAACCATTAATATTTTTTTCGGAATATCATCTGTTCGACTCATAAACTCTTCTTCCGGGTCTTCCTCTTCGGGCAAGGGTTTTTCATCTATCATGAGCCTTTCCGGGTAATCCAGCCTGTAACAAGACAAGATGTCTTCATCGGTAGTGGCAACTCTCGCGCCGTCTTTTATAAGAAGATTTGTTCCGAGAGAAAACAAAGAATTTATGTTTCCCGGCACGGAAAACACGTCTCTTCCCTGCTCTTGTGCCAAACCCGCGGTTATCAAAGAGCCGCTTTTAACGTCGGCTTCGGTTACCAAAGTGCCCTGGGATAATCCCGATATTATGCGGTTTCTCTCGGGGAAATGATATCTTTCGGGTCTTGTACCGAAAGGATATTCGGTAACTACCAAGCCTCTTGCGAATATCTCGCGCATAAGGCCTGCGTTTGACGCAGGATACACCACGTCAAGCCCACAACCGAGCACGGCAACGGTGTAGCCTCTTGCCGAAAGCGCGCCTTCATGAGCTCTAGCATCAACGCCCATTGCAAGGCCGCTTACAATTACAACGCCCTCGCCCGCAAGCGATTTTGCAAGGTTAAACGAAATCGTTTTTCCGTAAGGTGTGGCTTTTCTCGTTCCCACTACTGCTATACACAGTCTTTGGTTTAAATCGATATTTATACCTTTTGCATACAAAACGCACGGCGGATCGTCAATTTCCCTCAAAACTACGGGATAGTCTTCATTGTCTATCGTTATAAGCCTCGCGCCAAACTCTTTTATTTTTTCGAAAGTTGCCGAAGCTTCGTGCGTGTCTTTATCGCAAAGAGATGTCTTGTCGGCTTCGGTTAAAAACTCAACCTCGCCGAGTTCCGAGCGCGTTGCACCGTATATTTTTTCAACGGAGCCGAACACGCGGTAGAGCTCACGCTTTTTTCGACGTGTAATTTTTACCGTTTCGTTAAACCACAGCCAAATAATGTTTTTGTCCATGTGAGCATCTCCTTTTATTCAAAATACGATTTAACCGCCGTATTATATAGTAGAAAAAAATCGGAAAAATTTCAAGTACTCTTTTCAACTTTTTTTCAAAAAAGAACATTTTTGTTTATTTTTTCGGTTTTGTATCATTTCTCAAAAGATAAGTTTGTGCGTTTTTCACATAAAACATGAGCGAATTTTGTGATTATTTGCGGTCAAAATAAAAAAGGATATGCAAATTTGACGACGAAATTAATATACAAGATGATTTTTGCAACATTTTACATGAGGAGGATTGATTTTTTATGATAGGTACCGAAAATTTGAGAAACATTTGCTTGCTTTCTCATTCAAACGCAGGAAAAACATCCCTTTGCGAAGCCATGCTTGCAAAAGCGGGCATTACGGAACGCACGGGAAGAACCGAAGACGGCAACACCGTTTCCGATTTTGACCCCGAAGAGATAAAGAGAAAAATTTCAATAAACGCCTCTGTCATCCCAATAGAGTGGCAAAATGTTAAAATCAATATTGTAGACACTCCCGGAACGGCGGATTTTGTGGGCGAGCAGTTAGAGGGCGCATCCGCATGCGAAAGCGCGCTCATAGCAGTGAGCGGAAAATCGGGCGTAAGCGGCGGCACGGAGCGCGCCTGGAAAATTGCGGGCAACCGCGCAAAGATAGTTTTCGTAAACAAATTAGACGACATGAAAGCCGACTACGCCAAGGTAATCGAGCAATTAAACACCGTTTTCGGAAAGTGCATTGCGCCGTTTACATTCCCGATTAAAGAGGGCGACAAACTTACGGGATTTGTAGACGTTATAAAAATGCGGGCAAAAATGTTTTCGGGAGAAAACGCTACATACGAGCCCATTCCCGATGCCGCAAAAGAAATTGCCGAAAGAAGCCGCGACATTTTGCTTGAAGCCGTTGCCGAGGTAAGTGAAGATCTCATGCAAAAATATTTTGACGGCGAGCCTTTCAGCGAAGAAGAAATTAAAAATGCCCTTAAAATCGGAATTAAAGACGGAACGGTTGTGCCGGTAATATGCGGCAGTGTTGTTGCCAAAATAGGCATAACGCACCTTTTAAACACCATTTCCGACTATATGCCGTCGCCGGCGGACGGCGAGGCAACCGTTGCCGCAGATGCGAAATCCGGTGATGTTTTAAACATTGCCTGTGATGCCTCCGCGTCCACGGTTATCCGCATATTTAAAACCGTGGTAGACAGCTACGTGGGAAAAATGTCGTATTTCAAGGTAATTTCGGGCACTTTAAAAGCCGACACGATTCTTATAAATCCCGCAAAAGGCAAAGAGGAAAAAGTGGGAAAAATATACTCGGTGCGCGGCAAAAAGCAAACAGAAGTTCGCGAGATGTGCGCCGGAGACATAGGCGCCACGGCAAAGCTCGCATATGCCGAAACCTGCGACACGCTTTGCGCGGCGGATTTTCAAGTTGTAACAGAGCCACTTGATTTCCCCAATCCCGTGCTCTCCATGGCAATAGAGCCGAAAACAAAAGGCGACGACGAAAAGATAAGCCAGGGCCTTGCAAAACTCATGAGCGAAGACAAGACCTTTACTATAATTCGAGATCACGAAACGCATCAATCCATAATTTCAGGCACGGGCGAACAGCATCTCTCCGTAATTTGTTCAAAACTTGAGGGAAAATTCGGAGTTGGCGTAACTTTGAGCGAACCCAAAATCGCATATCGCGAGTCTATTCGCGCAAAGGTAAAATCCGAAGGAAAACACAAAAAGCAATCGGGCGGTCACGGTCAATACGGGCACGTAGTTATCGAATTTGAACCTACGCAAAGCGACGAGCTTGTTTTTGAGGAAAATGTGTTCGGTGGAAGCGTTCCGAAAAACTTTTTCCCGGCTGTTGAAAAAGGCTTAAAAGACAGCATGCAGCACGGCGTTCTTGCAGGATATCCGGTGGTGAATTTAAAAGCAACTCTTTTAGACGGCTCTTACCACCCCGTAGACTCTTCGGAAATGGCGTTTAAAACAGCGGCATCAATTGCATTTAAAGAGGGTCTGCCAAAGGCAAAACCCATAATTTTGGAACCCGTGGGCACCGTAAAGGCTGTTGTACCGAACTCTTGCGCCGGAGATGTGGTAGGCGACCTTAACCGCCGCCGCGGAAGAATACTCGGCATGAAACCAAAAGATGCCAAAAACACCGAAGTAGAAGCTATTGTTCCCGCCGCGGAAATGCTTAAATACGCAACGGATTTGCGCGCACTTTCCAATGGCCGCGGAACATTCGAATTCGTAAAAACGGGTTACGAAGAAACCCCGCCGAATGTTTCCGAAAAAATAATCGAAGCGGCAAAGAGTTAAAATATATTTTCACATACAAAAATCCCTCGAATTTTGAGGGATTTTTTCTTTCACCGCATATTTTTTGATTTTCACATGAACCAAAATTCAACCTATTCCCTACCCGCGGAAAGCACCGCACACACCACGACAACAGCGGCGCAAACGAGAGTTACGGGGTTTAAGAGCGAATAATTTTTCAAAACAACAATAGACAAAACAAGCGCCCAAGCGGTATAGGTGATATTTAGCGCCATGGCCTTTGCGGCGCCTTTTTTTGCAATGGTTTTATAGTAGAACAAATACGACGTTGTGGCGCAAAATGCCGCCGCGGCAATAATTGCAAAAACCGACAAATTTTCCGCATTGAACGCCGAAAACACAAATTTCCAGCCTCCGAGGCACGGCAAAACCAAAGCGGCATACACAATTGCCGAGGTGGTTTGCCTTATTTGAAGGGCGTACTCACTTTTTACGCCATCGTTTTTAAAACATTTCGACAAAATAACTCCCTCGGCGCCCCAGCCGAACGCGCACATAAAAGCTCCGAGAAGCCCCAAATAGAAATTATTTATTTCAAGCTCCGGCGAATAGCTTATTCCAAACACTCCCAAAAGCGTGAGAGCAAGGAAAATCCACTGATGTCGGTTTATCTTTTCCTTTAAGAAAAAATACGCCAAAAGACTTCCTATCGCGGGATAAATTGCGCTTGCAAGAGCGCCTATCGACGCGCCCATGTTGTTTACGGCAAGCACATATCCCGTCATGCCGATAGGGCCGCCGATTGCAGAAGCGGCCACAAGCCACATCCACTCTTTTGACTTAAATATTTTTAAAACGTTTTTTGTTTCGCCGCGAACGCCGTTGTATATCCACATAAAAATCGCCGAAAAGGCATCATGCAAAAAAGTGCTTACAAAAGGTGCCAGCATAAGTCCCTCGGAGCTTGAAACAAAAGGCGCCATGCCGAGAGCAATGCCCAAAACAAGCGTTTCTATTGCCCACATTATCGCGGCAAAAATACCCGTTGCCATATTATACCTCCAAAACTTCGAAAATGTGAGAAATATTGGGAATAACGGCGGTAGCATATTCTTTCAGCTTTGCTCTGCCTTCGCCCACTCCTATTGAGCAAATTCCCGCATTTTTCGCAAAATTCATATCGGTCATTGTGTCGCCGACCATGAGCGCATCTTCAATGGGAATATTTTCCTCTTTGCAATAGTTAATCAAGCACGCGGGGTCGGGTTTTAACTGCGTTTTGCCGTCGTCGGAAAAGATTTTGTCAAACAAATCCAAAATATTTAACTCTTTCAAGCATTTTACTGTCATGTTGAAATCGTCGGTAGTTATTACCAAAAGGCGCTTTCCGGCATTTTTGAGCTTTAAGAGCACCTCTCTTATGTTGTCGCAAGTGGGAAGTATTTTTCCCGCATCCGCATTTTCGTGAAAGGCCCTCATCATTACATCGAAAACTTCTTTTTCGGAAAAATCTCCGCCGCTCTTTTTTAAAATTTCATAAATTATATTTGCCATTTGAGCGTATGTGCCTTTGCTTACAATGCTGTCTATATCCGTTTTGCCGTTTTCAATCTTAAATACTTTCAGAATTTCCGTTAGTGTGTCTTCGCTTTTGTCAAATGTTTTTAACGTATCTTTAAGTGCGGCAATTGTCACGTCTATCCAAAACGCGTCATACTCCATCAGCGTGCCGTCTTTGTCGAAAATAATAGTATTTGCTTTCATAATCATCACTCCATTGTATCGGTATGTTCTTTAAAAGTTTTTGTAAATATATGACTTCCGTCTTTTTTTGTTTCATCGGTATGATAGTACAAAAAATCATGCTTTTCGGGGTTTTTCGCCGCTTCAATCGACTTTTCGCCGGGGCAGCATATTGGCCCGGGAGTAAGACCTCTGTACTTATAGGTATTGTACAAAGAGTCGGTTTTAAGCTGTTTTTCATACAAAACCGATATATCGTAAAGGCCGTCGGTTACGGCATAAACCACGCAAGCATCTATTTGCAAAGGCATATTTGCCTTTAAGCGATTTTCTATCACGCCGGCAACTGTGGCGCGCTCGGAGTCGAGCTTTGCCTCCTTTTCTATTATAGAAGCCTTAGTTAAAATATCACTCGCATCTTTTGCGCTTACGCCCGCTTTTTGTAAACGGCTCGCCTGCTCGGAAAGCATTTTATCCACAATTTCGTGAGCTGTTGAGGACAAAAAGAACTCATATGTGCTCGGAAACAGGCAACCTTGAAGTTTATATTTGCAATTTTCGCTTTTTATATATTTTAAAAACTCGTAGTCATAGTCTTCTTTTAAAGCGTTTAAAAATTCTTTTTGGGAAATATTGAAATTTTCCGACACTATCAACGCCATTTGCTCCACTGACGAACCCTCGGGAAAAGTTACGGTTACGGTTTTTCCCACATAGGCATTTTCAGCAATAACGCGTATCATCTCCGAAATTTTCGTGCCCTTTCGAAAGCTGAAAGTGCCGTAGTTGAGCGAATTTTTATAGTTGCTCATCTTCACTTTAAGTGCAAAAACTTCGGCGTTTTTCACAAGACCTTTTTCCTTTAAAATCTTGCCTATGTCTTTAGCGCTTGCACCTTCGGGAACGGTTACGCTTATGCTTTCACCACGTTTACCCAAAGTTATTCCCGCAAATTCCGCCGCATACTGTGCGAAAAAGAGCGCGGCTATCGCTATTATCAAAGCTAAAATTCGTTTTTTCATAATTTTGTCCTTTTACTTTAATTCGCTTAAATTTTTAAGCTCATAGAATTTTCCTTTTTTCGCCATAAGCTCATCGAAAGTGCCGATTTCAACGGCTCTTCCCTCTTCCATTACCACGATTCGGTCGGCATCTCTTATGGTGGAGAGCCTGTGGGCAACGATAAAGGTTGTGCGGTCTTTTATAAGGGATTTCATGGCATTTTGCACGTGATACTCGCTTATGTTGTCAAGCGCCGAGGTTGCCTCGTCCAAAATTAAGATTTTCGGATCTCTTATAAGGGCTCTGGCTATGGAAATTCTCTGTTTTTGTCCGCCTGAGAGCTTTCCTCCGTGCTCACCCACCTGGGTGTTTATGCCGTTTGGCAATTTTGAGGTAAATTCGTCGATATTTGCCGCTTTTATTACCTCTTGAAGCTTGTTTTCGTCCACATCTCTGAGGCCGTAGGTTATATTGTCTTTAATCGACCCCATAAACAAAATGCTGTTTTGAGGAACAACAGAAATACACTGCCTGTAAGTATTTAAATTAATTGCGCTCAAAGGCTTTCCGTCTATGCTTATACAGCCTTTTTCGGGATTTAAAAAGCCTATTATCATGTTTATAAGCGTTGATTTTCCCGAACCCGACGCGCCCACAAATGCGATACACTCACCCTTTTCAACGTGCAGGGTAAAGTCTTTTACAGTGGGTTCTTTGCTGTTGGGATAACTATAAGAAACATTGTCGAAATACACGGTTCCGTGGAACATTCTCGGCTTTATTTTTCCGCGGTTGTCCTCTATGTCGTTTGAAAGCATAATTTCCGAAACGCTCTGTACTGACTCAATGCCTTTTGTAAGCTCGGGATACACGTTTACAATGGTTTGAACGTTGCCGGAAATCGAGTTGAAATACGTTTGATATATTACGATATCGCCAATGCTTATTTTGCCTTTAAGCGCCAAAATACCAGTAAAAAGCAAGCAAAGACCGCTTAAAATATTGCTTATTACAAAGGCATAAGAGCCGAAATACGAATTTGTGCGGTCTAACACGAGCCCTTTTATTCTAAGCTCTTTTATTTCGTTTTCAACACTTTTTATCTCCTGTTCTTCAAGTCCGTGAGCCTTGGTGACGGGTATCATTTCAAGCATATTGGCAACTTTTGCCGAAACGTTTTCGTTTTCTTTTCTGAAAACGCGGTTGTTCTCGCGCATTTTACTTTGAAATATTTTTACAAAAAGCACGTTTACGGGAATTACGAGTATGTAAAAAAGAGTAACGCCAACGCTCTTGCTTGCCGAAATCGCAATTGCCGCAAAAACGCTTATTATACTGGGAATAAGGAGCTTTACAAACTGGGTGTTAAAAAATTCTATGGCCTCAATGTCTCGCATGAATTTTGCCTGAACCCTACCGCTCTCTATTTCTTTATGATAGGTAATTGAGAGATGCTGAAGCTTTTTGATAAGGGTGTTTCTCATACCCGCGCCAACCGTGCGGAGCATTCTGTCGCTCACTCTGGAATAGAGCACGTGCGTGGGAATGTTTTGCACCACAACCACAAATAGAACCGCAAGGTTTATAAGCATATCTCTTACGGCGTTTTCGCCGCCCGCAGTGGCAATATCAATGATATTTGCGGTGATTATGGGCACCACCCACACCGGAAGATTTTTCACAATGTACAAAAGCACCGAAAGGAGCATGCTGAGCTTGTTCGACAAAAGGAGCTGTTTTAAAATAGACATGGAACTTCGGGTTTTGCTGTCTGTTGACGTGAAAATTTTTTCGTAATCGGGAATTGCTTTGTTGTATTTTATGTCAGCCATAAAAATCACCTCTGCAAGTATTGGTTTACGGGGTAAATTTTAACATAATGTGCGCTAAAGTCAATAAACCTTCTGGCTATGTAACACAATTGTAACTTAAGAAACTCGCCTAAAACAACCAAGCGGAATTTGTATCGGTAAGAAGGCTGTCGATGCCATACATATAGAGGATTTCGTCAATGCCGTTTTCCTCGGCAATCTTTGAAACCGAGCCGCGGTAGTACCTTAAATCCACCATGTAAATCTCTTTGAAACTATGCGCCAAAAACGTGGAAAAACACTGGGCAAACGAGTCTTTTACAACAAGAATTGAGTCGCCTTTTGCGTTTTCGTTCGTTATTTTTACAAGGGCGTGGTTTCCGCCCGCAAACACTGGATATTTGTCTTTATTTTTTAGATTTTCTTTAAAAAACAGGCTGTCGGCCTCTTCTTTTTTGTCGCCGTCGTCAATTTGCACTTTTACGCTGTCGCCCACATTCCAAATCTCCAGGGTGTCATCTTTTTCAAGAAAATATCCGCTTGAAGATTTTGTGGTACCGCAAAAGCCGTCATACGTTTCCACTTTGTATTTTGAACGCACCGGATAATCCCTTCCCGAAAAATCGCAAAAAAGAGCATAAAGTTCGTAATTTGCGGCAGAGGTAAGATGGTGGTCGGTTCGGTAATACATTTGTTTCCCCTGAGAAACCGAGCTTAAAAGAGCGTTTCTCGTATCTAAAAAGCTAATCGACGGAGTAAGGTGCGATGCCAGCGCAAAAAGCTCATCATCGCGGTATTTTCCGTGAAATTCGGGAAGATAATCTTCCATGATATACCCTGCCGAGGGCACAATCATGAGAGTTGAGGGAAGTTTTACCTTTTTTGTAAAATCTTCAAAGTGGGAAAGAGTTTTTTCAAAAACCTCGCTGTTCGCTTTGCTCGGCGAATTTATGAGATATCCGTCTTTGCATTTGTACACATCGGACACAGAATTTCTCCCGGTTGCAAGGGAAAAATATGCGTTTAAACCCACAAAAAAATCTCTGCCTGCAATGTGGTCTGCCATGTAGGTTTCAAGCTCTTTGCCGAAAGTGCCCTCAAAAACGGAAGATACGCTGATTTTCGGAAACGAGGCAAGGTAGCGTTTTTCGTTTTCACTGTATGTGCGCTTTGGCAGAGCAATGTAGAGTGCGGCAATCGAAAATATTATTCCCGCAAAAAGCGCGGGGAGAACATATTTTTTGAAATTTGTTTTTTTCATCTCTGTCTCCTAAAATCTAAAATACAAAAAGGGATTGTAGCTTTCTGTAACGAGGCTCGCAGTACACAAAATAAGCGCAAGCGCACAAAGCAAGGCTTCCGCCGCGGTAAGGCGGCTCTTCTTTTTAAGCATATTCCAAACACGGCTCGCCACGGGAGTTGAAGCAAAAATACTCGCCGCGAATATTACACCGTAGCCAAAAAGGCAGGTAACGTCGGCAAAATTCGGCGTAAACATCGCTTTTATATAGAAAAATGCTTCTTTAAAATTGTTTGAGGCAAATAGCACCCAGCCAATCACCACCGCAACAATTGTATAAGTGCGGGAAACTACATTCGGGGCGCTTTCAAGTTTTTTGCCGTAAAGCATTTTTTCGCCGAGAAGCAAAATCGCATAATACACTCCCCACGCCAAAAAGTTCCAACCGGCGCCGTGCCAAAGGCCCGTAAGCGCCCAAACAACCAAGATATTAAAACACATTCTTACCTTTCCGCGGCGATTTCCGCCGAGCGGAATGTACAAATAATCGCGAAACCAGGTGCTTAAAGATATGTGCCATCTTCGCCAAAACTCCGTAATGCTTTTTGAAATATAGGGGTAGTTGAAATTTATACAAAAGTCAAAACCGAGCATTTTTCCGAGGCCTCTTGCCATGTCGGAATAGCCGGCAAAATCAAAATATATTTGAAGAGCATAAGAAAAAGCGCCTATCCAAGCACCTGCCATGCCGTAGTCGGTAACATCTGCCGAAACCGTGTTCCACAAAAGGCCGAGCTTATTTGCGAGGAGAACCTTTTTGGCAAGGCCTATGCAAAAGAGCCTTACGCCCGTGGAAAACATTTCCGTGCCAACGCGCCTTTCGCGCATTTGACGGTCAACATCGCCATAGCGCACGATGGGTCCTGCGATAAGCTGGGGAAAAAGTGAAATATACGCCGCAAAATCCACAAAATTTCGCGCAATTCGGTTGTCGCCGCGGTAAACGTCTATTACGTAAGACATTGCCTGAAAAGTGTAAAAAGATATACCTATGGGCAGGGTGATTTTAAAATCGGGAATGTTTGAAAACACGCTCAAATGGCGAAGCGTGTCAAAAACAAGGGGTGTATACTTAAAAAACGCAAGCGAGCCGAGGTTTAAAACGATGCTCAAAACAAGCGTTATTTTTCTTGACAACGGCGAGGGCGAGAGCTCTATGTGCTTCGCCGCAATGTAGTTTAGCGCAACCGATAAAATCATCAAAACAACGTACACCGGCTCGCCGTATGCATAAAATATGAGATTTGCCAAAAGAAGAATAAGATTTTTAGCCTTTGCCGGCAGAAAATGATTTATTAAAAGCACTGCCGGTAAAAAAGCAAACAAAAATACAAGACTTGAAAATACCATTTGCCTACCTCAAAATGCCAATATATATCTCTTCCATTTTCGCGCTGTCGGGCGAGAGGAAAAGAGCAACGAATTTGCCGTTTCTCAAAACCTTGCATTGCTGTGCGAGAGCGTAGTTTTGCGCGTCGTAAGACTTCGACTGGTTCAAAACTTCGCTAAGGCGACTTTTAAGCGCGGCTTCTATTTTGTCGGCGCCCTCCGGCGTAAGAGCTTCCGCCATTATTGCTTCGTGGGGAAACGTGCCCGACATCGTAACAAATCCCGATGCCTGCTTTATAACGGAATTTTCTATTGAATAAAGGTTTGAAATAGCGTCCAAATCAAGGCTCATGGCATCGGTTACGCCGCACTGCTCCTCGATTTTCGCCTTTACGCCGCTTAAATTCACTTGAAATGAACTGTGAGTTCCGGTTTGAGGCGCCTGTTCGGGAGCGGCTTCCGGTGCCGTTTCGGGAACTGTTTCGGGTGCTTTTTCGGGCGTGGGTTCGCTCTGCACAGCCTCGGGAAGTTCTTCCTTTTTCTCGACGCTTTGCGCGGGGCGGCTTATGTTTTCTTTTTTTACGGTTTGTTTTTCATCGGCTTTTTTTGCGCATCCACAAAAGCAAAGACAAGCGCAAAGAACCGCCGCCGTTATCGAAATATGTTTTTTCATGATTATTCTCTCCAAAAAATTAAATTACGGGTGCGTGAGTTTTTAAGTAGTCGCACCATATTTTGTCAGCGGCAAAGGTGAAATGTATGCCCATTACCGTAGGGTCACTGCAATATGACTTTTCAAGCGAACCGTCGCCAGAGCGCATTACCTCGGCAACGTTTAGGTAATAGTATCCTTTTTCGTTGCAAAGCGCAAGAAGTTTCTCGTTGTATCTTATTATTGCGGCGTTGTTGAGATTTTCGGCGGTAATGGGGCTGTCGGAAGTCATGGGAGTTACCGACTGAACAAAAATTTGAGCATTGGGCGATTTTACCGAAATTTTTTCAAGCAACGCTTTCATGTCTTCAAAATTTCTTTCCACGCCGTTTGCAAGACTGTTAATGCCGAGCATTATGTAAACCTTATTAGCACCGCTTGCGGCAACGGCATCTTCAACTTTCATCTTGGTACCGCCGTATGACGGGTGCATAGAGCTTGCGCTCACATCCCAAAGGGCATTCATAGGACTTAGGCTTGCCGCGCTTAAAAATTGAGCTTTTCCGAGAGCCCCGCTCGACGCGCAATAGTATTTGAGTGACATTGTAACCGAGTCGCCCACGAAAATCGCGTCGTTGAAATAAGACGGGTCCACAGGGTCGGTTTTTTCCACATAAGCTGTAAAAAAGTACTCCTTTTCGGTTTTAAACGAAAGATACATATTGTCGTATGCGCCAAATTCGGTGCTTACAAAGGAAGTGTAGTCATCTTTCGGCACCACCGAAACGTTCATGAGGCTGTAAAGCACAGTTGCCGTTTCGGCGCGCGTTACCGCGTTTTGAGGCCTGAAATATCCGGCTTCGTCACCACTTATAATTCCGCTCATTTTGCACGCCGTAACGTATGAGCGAGCAAAGTCGCTCACTGCCAAAGAGTCGGCGAACTGGTCGCCGTTTGACAAGACGGGCGGGGTTATGCCTCGAAGATTTAGATACCTTACGGCAATTGAGCAAAGCTGTTCTTTTGAACACTGCGCTTCAGGGTTGAAACGCGAATTTTCGTCACCTGTTACAATTCCGTTTGCGCCCGCCCAGTTTACCGCATCAAAAAAGTCGGAATTTTTCAAAACGTCGGAAAACACGGGTTCTTCGGGCGTTTTCGGCGCGTTTGAAAGGCGCTTGTCAAGCCTGTGGAGCACGTTTATTATGTCGCCACGCGAAGCGGGCAAGTCACCGTAGAAAAACTCACCTTGCTCCAAAACATTGTTTTTTACGAGTTGATCAACCGCGGTAAAATACCAGCTTTTTTCGTCAACATCCGTAAATCTTGCGGCATTTTCGTCGCATTTTGTATGGTTAAACGAAAACGCAAGGCAGAATATGCCTGTTAAAATTATGCATTTTTTAAATTTTTTCTTCATATTTGCTCCAAAATTCATCAAATTAAAACATCTTTCTTAGTTTATCACAAGTGGTTGACTATGTCAATTAATGCGGTAATTTTAACAGGTAGATTTTAATGAGATTTTTTTGTGATTTTTTGTCTAAATTTTTGAAAACTTTTTAAATGAGGCGAAGTAAATCGTATTTGCACGGATAGAGCATATTACAGAAATAAAAATTTTTTATTGCCACCTCATCCGAGTTGATGTGCGCCACCACTTCCACTCAAGGGGAAGGCTTTTTTGTTTCTCACATTTCAAAGTTTATGATTTTGCCAAGTTAAGGAAAAATTTTTAAGGCTTCCCCTTGTGTGGAGCCTTGCGGCATCGGCGGTATATCCGTCATCTACATATTTACGCGAGGCTCCCTCAATCCAAAGGGAGCCTCGCTCACATATAACTATTCTTCACCGCAGCCGCAATCTCTTCTTTCAGGCTGCAATTTATCAAAGTGGCATTTTTCGGGCGGGAAAAACTCATCCACGGGGAAGCGCAATTTTTCAAACAAGTCGCAAGGGTTATTATCCGTAGCTACTACACACTCATGCTGAGGTATACAAAAATCGATAACGGGAACAAGGAGCTGAACATCTCTTTCCAATCTTACAATTGTAAAAAGACCTATTGTAACATATACTTTTCTCAAATTGTCACCGTCGATTATCACGTCGTCAAACACTTGACAAATTCCCTCGGGAATGGAATTTACGTCCATTTCGCCGCAACAGCAGCATTTTTCGCAAGGCTCGGTAACCTTTGCCGCAAGGCAAATCGGGTCAACCACTTCTGTTTGTGTCAGCTTTTTTGCCGCCGCACTTTTCGCCCATCAATGCAAGGCGACGGTTTGCCTCATTAAAAACTTCATCGCTTACAATGCGCAAATTTTCCGCATCATGATAATAGCGCTCCTCTTCGGGAACTATGCGGCGCTTTTCCGTGATAAAATCCAGGGTTTCGCTTTTGTTGTTTACCAAAACGCCTTTATATATGGGATTTGCGATAATTCGGCGAACGGTTTTCGAGCTCCAAGATTTGCCGTTTTTTGTAGGAATTTGCATTGTGTTCAAATATTTGGAAATACGTCTTATTCCCATATTTTCTTTTGTGTACAGTTCGAATATCAAGGAAACGATTTTCGCCTCTGTGGATCTTATTTTAAGCTCATATTTGCTTATTTTATCATATCCGTATATCACATTCGGCACGCGTCCGTTTTTTGCACCCTGCTTTTTTCCGAAAATTATCCTTTTGGAGAGTCCGCAAGACTCCTCCTGGGCAAGGGCGGCAAAAACCGTAAGCACAAATTCCGACTCACCGAGAACTTTTTGATTTGCTCCGATAAAGAGAACGTCAATCCCGCGGCTTTTCAAAAGCCTTATGCCGCTTAAAAAATCCACGGTATTTCGTGCGAAACGGCTTATATCTTTTACCAAGAGCACGTCGAAAAGTTTTTTTTCGCTGTCGGCAAGCATGTTTTGAAATTCTTTTCGGCTTTTTACGCTTTTGCCGCTTGTGCCGCGGTCAGCATAGATTTTTACCAACGGTTCGCCCTTTGAACGCGCGTATTCTTCAAAAAATTTTTTCTGATTGATAAGGGAATTGAGTTGCTCGTCGTTTCCGGTGGAAACGCGGCAATACGCCGCATACCTCACGGAGCACCACCGATCGGATTTCTATTTAACACAAAAACCACCTCTGTACATTATACAAAGGCGGTTTTTGAAAAATTACCGTTAATTAAAATATTCCAAATTGATGTTAAAGTACGTTGCAAGAGTGTTTAAAAGGTCAACTCTTATTTTCAAAATTTGTGTTTTAAATTCTTCTTTCCTCATTTCATCCAAAGAAGAAATAATGACTTTTATGGCATCGATATCCTCGGCATATGTTGTGCGAACATACTGCTCAGTGATAATAACACCCTTGTCTTCGCCCTCGGCGTTTTCGTCGTATGCGGCAAGAACGGTTTCCTCGATATCCTTTTGAACATAGCCGATAATCGTAGCGGCTTCGCCCTCAAAATCAATCATCTTAATTTCGGCAAGGAGCGCCATAAGCTCGTCGCAAACCTTGTTGCTTGCGGCAATTTGCTCCTCGGTTGGTTTTGCGGGTTCCGGGTCCGGCTCGGGGTCCGGCTCGGGGTCGGTAACAGACGTATTGTCGTCATCTAACGGCGGGAGCTTGGAGTCATCATCGGAAGAAGAGCCGCTCGATGAAGATCCGCCTGACGAAGAGCCTCCCGACGATGAGGAATTGCCCTTATTATCATCTTTTTTTGTATCGTCTTTTTTTGTATCGTCTTTTTTATTTTCCTCTTTCGGAGCCTCTTCTTCTACAAAGAATTTAAGCGCTTCCACAAGCTCACCTCTGGTGATATCCTCGGTAGCTCTGAATTTTTCACCCTCTTCCAAAGGCATGTAGCCGTTTGCAATCATCCTTATAACGCTGTCTTGCGCCCAGTCGGACACTTCGTCGGAAACAGTAACTTCTTTATCGGAAGTAAGTGACAAAATTCTGTCTAAAATAACGCAAACCTGCTCTCTGGAGATAAAATCATCTCCGCGGAAGGTGTTATCCTCAAAGCCTTTTATATAGCCTTTGTTTATGGCATAGAGCACCTGGGTATAGAACCAATCGGTGTTTTTTACGTCTGCAAAAACATTGTCGGAAGCTATGGTAAAACCAAAGGTGAGGTTTACCATTTTGCAAAATTCGGCTCTTGTAAGGCGGTCGCCCGCTTTAAAGGTACCGTCTTCGTAGCCGTTTATAATGCCCGCATCTACAAGTTTATACACGTTTTTGCCAAAATCGGTGGTTTTGTCTACGTCGGTAAAGGTAATGTCTGCGGCAAAAGCACCCGTAAAGGAGCTTGCCAAAAGCGTAGCTGAAAGAATAGTGGATAATAACTTTTTCATTTCATTTTCCTCCTATATGTTGTTTGTACCTTGGGGTTAAAACGGGCGGAAGTGCTGTTCTCCCGCCCGCAAATAATTACTGCAAGTATCTGTTTAATTCAATTGTGATATTGCCTGTTTCGTGTCCGCGGAATGTTTTAGACTCAACGCTTGCTTTGTATGCATCAACATGAACTTTGGAAGCATCAAAAGCAGGAGTATACTGCGCGGATTTGAGTTTGTTTACAACCTTGTTAATCTTATCTTGAATTTCGTCATTCGGAACGGTGTTGTTGCCGCTGAGCACGGCATCAAACGCGGAGTCGATTCCGAAGAGAACGCCGTTCGACTTCATTTCAAGGGCAATGTCGGTAGCTTTGAAGTTGCCGCCCTCTGCGCTTATTGTAGCATTTACGAGTTTGTTAAATACTTCATCATAATCTCTGTTGAGATACTGCTCGTATTTATCAAGTGCGGTTTCTACCTTGTCTTCATACTTGTTGTACAAATTCTTAACAGTGACATTCAAATCGAGAATGTCTTCAAGAGTATAGCCTTTGGGAAGCTTGCCTGTTGTAATGTAGGTCATTACAATTTCGTTTACCTTATTTGCGCCAGCGGCAATAAGGGAAGCCACGGCATTTGTTTTTTCGGTGATTGCTTCATCGCCAAGCTTGTTGTAATAAACAAGTGCATCGTGAGCGAGAACCGCCATATCAAACGCTATATCGTAGTATTCAAGCATGCCTGCGGGTTTAATTCTGTAACTTCCGTCGACATCGCCTGTGGGCTCTATAATTCTTCCGAGCCAATTTGTTTCAACAAGTTTCTTAAGTTTTTCATTGTTGTTGTAATCCACTTCAGGAACAGACTTAATCTTATCTGCCGCGAGGCTTACAAACTTATTGTAGTAAGGTACGAGCCAATCTTTTACAACGTCTACCGTAGCGCTAAGCGATGCTGGATAAGTTTCGGTAGCATTTTCATCCGAAGAATTTTCCACTATATCGCACTTAGCGTCAAGGCCGTTTGCAAAGTCGCTTGTAGCTTGGAGAACGTAGCCTCTTACGATGTCTTCATCTATTTTTTCGATTATGGGATGAAGTTTTGCGGGGATAAATTCTGCCTTTATCTTATCGTAAGAATAACCTCTTACTGCGGAAGCTATTGCTCTTATGAGAACAAGGTTTCCTTTGTTTATTGTAAGGTCGTCTTTCTTTGCCGCGAAGTCTGCCATGAGGTCTTTATAGGGTTTTGTTTCCTTAAAGGCATTAATTGCGGTATCGGCGTGGTTGTCAATAAGAGTTCTTATAGTGTCACGGTCTGTACCGTCTATAAACTTCTCAATTTGTTCGTCTACAAACTTTTTAATTTGATTGTCCACAAAATTTTTGTTTTCTGCGGAAATTGTGCCGTTTACATACTCTGTAGCAATCTTGTCGGCGTAGTCGGAAATGGCATCTTTAACCATTTGGCGCTCACTTTCGGTAAGGCCTGTACCGTTTACATATTTTTCAATGTAATCTTTTGCATTGTCCGTGATAAGTGCGGAGATATTTGCCTTAAAGGAAGCATCGGTAGCATATTTATCGCGGATTTTTGTTTTAACATCGCCTGTCATAAAGCTTTCTATTGCCGCCTGCATACCCGCATCGGTAATAGTATTGTTTGCAAAGTCAAGCACGAGTTCTTGAGTGTATTGGTTGAGCTTAGTATTTACAATGTTTATAATCTCGGTATTTGCCGGGTTGAGGTAGAGCTCTCTTACAACCGTTGTGGCATTGTCGGTGTAATACTGATTATAATTATCTTTTACTGCCCAATACTCATCAAAGTAGGTGTTAAACTGCTCTTCGTCGCAATAGTCATTGTAGTACTGTACAATGTTATCGGAATAGAGTGTCTCAAAGTTGTCATCGATATACTTATCCATAACGTCTTTGTAGTCATCGTCTGCCGCCAACTTGTCGTAGAAGGCATCAAAATGGCTGTCATATAAATCATTGAAGTTATCTTCTACATAGCCTGCCGCATAATCATTATAGAAGGTTTTAAATTTAACATCATCTACACATAGCTTGGTGTAGTAATCTTCAAATGCGGTATCGAAGTAGCTGCCATAATAAGTATCAAAGTAATCATCGTAAAGTGTGTTGAAATTATCTTCGTAATAGTCATCTATTACCGCATCGAACACTTGTACAAAGTTATCCTCAATTACATCGGCATAGAACTTATCAAAAATCTCATCATATACCTTATCGAAAGCATCGTCGTCCGCAAACAAAATATCAACGATATTATCAAACTGATCTACGAAGTTGTCATTATACAATGTTTCTTTGTTGGCATTGAAATACTCACTTTCTTTGTCTGCTATCACATTGACTACATCGCCGGGGAGAGCGGGACCATCGGGGATAGTGGGATAAGTGGAGAGTATATCACTGATTGCTTGTTTTCTAGCTTCTTCGTTATCGTTATTGTAATACGCTCCCATAAGATCACTGGCAAGATCAGTTTCATCGGGAATTCCATAACCACTATACAGCTCGTTCATTACGCTTCTTGCAATCTTATCCATCATTTCTTCTAAGGTGAAAATTTTCTTCTTGAGCTTACTCGTAAGTTCCGCGTTATTTAAAATAGTGTCTTTAAGCTCGTCGCGGATTTCTTCTTTCTTTGCAACGTCGATACCTTTTACAGTGTTGTTCTTAAATTGCTCTTCCTTAAACTTATCTTTAAGCTCGGTTTTAGCGTAATTCTTAGCATCCTCACTTGAAGAGATATTGGTCTTAAGGTCTGTTAGAGCCTCATTTCTTATATCACTGCCGTCGGTTTTCAACTCGTCAAGAATTTTAGTTTTTGCGGATGCTTTAAGGTCGGCATCATTTTTAACTTCGGCTTTAAATGTACCATTTGTTTTTACGGTATTTTTAATATCATCTTTAAAGCTGAGTCTGAAAGATGCATCTGTTAAAAGGAGCTCTTCAAGTTTCGGACCCACTTTTGTGTAATCCTTAAACTCGGTTCTTGCAAGTTCTTTAATAGCCGTGTCACCTTTAGTGAGGCCGTCTCTTACCTTCTGTTTAACGTGGGCCTTAAAGGTTGCGTTGGTAAGGAGCTCGTTCGGGTTGGCATCGAGCTTATCTTTAAGCCAAGTCTTAACCTTTGCCTTTACGGCAGGGTCGTTGTAGAGCTCTTCTCTGATACTTCCTTCGCCGGTAGCGAGAATTTTATCGTTAATATAATTTTTAACGGCTGTATCGGTTACGGTTTCGTTAAAGTACACGTCTTTTACGTACTGTGTAGCCGCATCTACCACAAAATTCCTAAACTCGGTGTTTGTTTTAATGTAATCTTTAAGCGCATCACTTGAAAGAATGTAATCAAGAGAAGCGTCGCTGCTTATAAAGCTGTCTTTGAAGCTATCGCTTGCTATAATGCTGTCTATCATGGCATCATCATTGGCAATGCTTTTTATAAACTCGTCGTTATCAACAAGTTTTTGACGAAGAGCGACATCTTCCATAAACGCTTTCTTAAACGATTCGTTTGAAAGCAAGCTGTTTACAACGCTTTCGTTTCCGAGGATAGTTGCGATGAAGTCGTCATCGTCTATATTATCTTCAATATATTTGTTTACTTCCGCCTCGATTTTTTCTACCGTTAAAAAGTCGGACATTTTAAGGGTAACTTTTTGTTCGAGGATTTTTCTGTTTGTATCGATAAGACCTTTTGCTTCAAGTTTTTCCAAAAGTTCATCGTATACGTATATGCCTTTTTGTTCAAGGGCATTTATAGCTGTTTTGAGAAGTGTTCTCGTTTCGCTCATAGCGTCGAGAGCAGACTCGGCAATTGAGGACTCGGAGTCGTACCAAATGGTAAATCCGAGAGTTTCAACGCCCGGCAAGTAACTGCCGTTGAGATACACGTCGTCGCTTACATACAAGGAAATTTTTCTATACATGAGGCACACGTCAATATCGCTTGTAATAGGAGCGGTAATATCGAAAAGAACCCAATCAGTGCCATTGTTTACCCAAAGCTCGGGACGAATGAGGTGCTTGTCTCCGTAGCTGTCGGAATAACCTTCATAAGCATACCAGGTATCTTTTGAGCCTATAATGCCGTCTACCTCAGATTGAGTAAGCGTGCTGTTTGCATCTACATTTAAACCGCCCACATAGTTATCGGCATCGCCGTTTGAGCCATTGTAGAAATTAACTCTGAATGTTGAAGGCGTGGTACCTGTAAGGTCTACGGAACCGTTTACGTTATCTACCTTTGTGGATTTTGTGCCGTCGTAATCGGTTACGGAAGTTGTAACGAACTTAAAGTTTGCAATGCCGGTTGCACCGGATTTCTTTGCAAATTTAAGAGTAAAGAGGGTAACTTTTCCCGCGGTGAAGTCATCGGCATCAAGGCCTTTTGTTTCATCGACATCGTACCAAGAAATTGCGGTACCGCTTACAGCGATATTGCCGCCTATGTTGCTTTCACCGGAAACAAAGGTAAGCTTTGAATTGTCAAAACTATAATTAATTGTGATGCTGTGGATATCTTCTATATCATAGGGCATTTTGTCAAGTGTTACCTTAACTGTTACTTCGCCCGTGGTATCGTTATATGTAGGAACGAAAGCAAGTTTTGCGTTTGTGGGAGCTTCTGTTCCGAGGTTTACGGTGCCGTTTACGTTATCTACCTTTGTGGATTTTGTGCCGTCGTAATCGGTTAAGGAAGTTGCGGCAAATTTAAATTCCACATCGCCGGTTGCTCCGACTTTTTTGTCGAAGTAAAGGGTGAAGAGTTTTACCGCACCCGAAGCGAAACTTGCCGAATTAAGGCCTTTTGTTTCGTCTGCATCGTACCAAGAAATTCTTGTGGCACTTGCATCGAATGTGCCGCCGATATTACTTGCGCCATGGTTAAAGGCGAGCTTTGCGTTATCGAAAGTATAGTTCACGGTAATGCTGTGAATGTCTTCTATATCGTAAGGCATTTTATCGAGCATAACGTCAACTTTTACTACGCCTGTTGACTCATCATATGTGGGAACAAATGAAAGTTTTGCATTTATTTCGGGAACAGGAGGCGTAACGGTTCCAGTGTATCTCCACTTTGCAATTACGCTTACGTTGCCCGTCATACCTGCAACAAAGGCAAATGTCGAATTATCGGAAACATTCTCCCAACCTACAAACTCGTGATTTTCTTTCACAGGATTTGAGGGGGTGAAATCGGTGGTTGTTTCTATTGTATATGTGCCGGTAACGTTTGCGGTGTTGCCGCCGATATTACCGCCGTTAAGGTTGAATGTGTATGTGTACTCTATCGGTTTAACAGTATACGTTACGGTATGATTTGAAGAAATGTTATTATATGTTACAACATTTCCGGCTATTACGCCGTTTTCATCTTTGAGTTCAACCCTTTCGTATCCGTTTTTGGGAGCGAAAGTAATAGTGACATTTGTACCCTCTTCGATGTTATTAAGATCGGTAACGGAGCTTGTCATGGTAGCTTTTGTACTATCATAATTTACAGTAACCTTATAGTAAGTTGTATCGGGAGATTTGGCTTCCCATGATGCTTTAATCGTAATATCGCCGACGGTGGTACCTTTAACGTAGTTAAAATCTGTACCGTCCGTATTTTTCCAACCTTTGAAAATGAAGCCTTCTTTGATAGGTGTTTCGGGCATGGCGATACCGTCATCTTCAACAGTATATGTGCCGTTGAGCTTGCTTGTATCAGAAACCGAACCGCCGTCCAAATCGAAGGTGTAATTATACACTTTATTATAGTAGAGTTTAATTACGTCTGTTGCCGAATTACCGGTAACGGTGAGGTTGGGGGTACTGAGTGCGGCGTTGTATTTATACTCGCGACCGTCATAGATAAAGGAGGTCTTATAATCGGTGTGAGTTAAATAGTTTATAACGTCGCCGATGTTTGTGTCATAATATTTATCAAGCGTGGTATAACCCGCAGAATATGTGCCCTCATCATTTTGGAGATAATAAACTACCTTATATCTGTTTTGAGTTACGGAGGGTCTGCTTGAGCCGCCACTGCCGCCGCCTGTTGGCTTTCTTTTAAGGAAAGTTGCGGGGGTGTGGAGCTCTTTGCCTTTAAAGGGAGCTTCGTCTTCATAGTTCAAGAAGTTTACGGTGCCGTTTACGTCGTAAACAACAACCTTATCGCCAACTGTTGTTTTAACGAGTTTTACACTTCCTTCACCGCCGCGGCAGAGAAGTCTTCCTTTGATTGTAACATTTTCGAGAACTGTGTCGCCGTCGCCTACGCCGTCGCCCAAAACGAGGTCTTTTTCTATTGTAACGTTTTTAAGCGTAACGCCGGGTGTTCTTATTATAACACTGTCTGCGCCAACGGAAGTTACGGTGCCCGAAGTGCTTATATAAGTTTTGAAGATATTGTGCATCATCTGCGCAAATTCTTCTCTTGTAATGTTACCCTTGGGGTTTAAAGTGCCGTCGGCATTACCGTTTATGTAGCCGTTAGCCACAAGTGCACGAACGTGTGCTTCAGCCCAGTTTGACACGAGAGAAGCATCGGAAAACTGCGCAAGCGAAGAATTGCTTCCACCGGAAAGAACGAGCGCTCTTGCCATTACCGCGAAAATCTCTTCACGGGTAATATTGCCCTCGGGATTGATCTTGCCGTCGCCTGTGCCGACGATGGTATCCATATTTACAGCTTTTGCAAACTCGTCATAGTACCAATCGGACTTTGACACGTCTGTATAAGACGAGATATCTGCTTTTACCGTTGCGCCGAAAGCACGGTTTATAATTGTAGCCGCTTCGGCTCTTGTGAGCATTGCCTGAGGCTCGATTTTGCTGTTGCCCTTACCTTGGATTAAGCCGTTGTCAACAGCCGCTTGCATTGCCTCGGCAGACCAACCCGTGGGGAAGTCTGTAAAAGAAGAGGTCGCAAAGACTGCCGGCACCATGCTTACAAGCATCATAAGCACAAGCAGCAAAGATGTTGCCTTTCGTAAGTTTTTCATACCACACATTCCTCCTAAAATTTTCAAATAATTTATTTTCAGCCGTAAATCTTGCTTAAATAATACGACTTTTTGAGACCTTTTTCTTTGTAATAGAACTGGCGAACTTCATCTACAAGAGCCAAATCTCCGCCGCCTTTTTTCAGCGAATTTTCAAGCTTGGTAAGAAGCGCGGCGACTTTTGCATCGCAAGTTTTTTCCAGTTCCGTGGCTTTCGGAAGATAGGCATTTACTATTTCCGTAGTCTTTTCTTTTCCACCGCCGGATGCCGAATATTGCGCCGCGGCGTCATTGGCGAGGCCTTCAAGCTGACTTACAAATGATGACTTTTCAACATAGAGCTGCGCCACGATATTGGAAACTTCTTCCTCCATGATTTCCGCGGGAGTTTTTTTCTTTGGTTTTTGCTCGGGTTGTGCTTGCACGAGAGCCGATGGAGTTTGAGGTTTTTCTTCTGTTTGAGGCTTTTCGGAGGCGCTCTCGGGTTGTGGCACCTGCTCACTTTGAGTTTTTGCGGCTCTTATTTCTTCAAGGGTTGTTTCGCCTTTTACCAATTTCATGGCATCGAGGTCGGAAATTTCGCCGGAAGCGAGCGCCGCTTCTTCTTCGGGAGTAAGAGCTCCGCGAATATTTATGTAATCTGTTTTTTCAACGATTTCCTGCATTTTTTTGGTGTTGTCGTCCAATTTTTGCGTTATTTGCTCTTCTGAATATTTCAAAGAGTCCACAAATGCGCGTATATTATCGCGTTGCCAAAAACCAAGCGCGGCAATAAGCGCAACAATCGCGAAAATAACGACAAGCGCTATTTTGGTTTTCTTTTTCATGTTCCCTCCGCTAAAATTGAGTATAGAAATAGATACTATTATTTTACACGCACTTTGAATTAATGTCAATAGTTTTATTATAATTCTTTATTATTATTTTGTGAAAAATATGTAACATTTTATTTTCAAAGATGAATTTTGTTGTTTTTTCATGGATGAGGAGAATTTTAGAGAGCGGGTTGGGTGAGTTGCTCATTGGTGAGGGATTGTAACACTCCCCCACCTACGAAAAAAGCGGCACCTGAAAAGTTAAACAAAAAGGAGGCACATACATCAACATGTGCCTCCGGAAAGTTATTTTTTTGCCAGAGCTGAACATCAGAGTCACCCGGGCGATATTTTGAGCGGAATGTTTTTGCATTGCCCTCGGAACCAAAGAGAATTACCTTTTTATCAAATGTGGCAACGCCCTCTACGCGCGCGGGGCGGCCGATGCCGGTGAAAACATCCAGTGTAACACGGAAGAAAAATCTCAAATCAACGCTGTAATAACCGCGATTGAACTGAACCGGCTCAACGTCGGAATACACCCAAATTATCTCGCATTTTTTGCATTTAACATCTATTGCCCTATCTACGAGGCACTGACCCGACTCGGTGAGGTACACTCTTATGTTCTCTATACACTCTTTATCTCTGCAAGAATCGTAAATTTTAGCGGTTTCTATACACGAATTGCCGCCGTTTCCGCCGTTTGCGCAAGGATTGCAGGCGCCGGAAAGCACTCTTTCTGCCATAATAATTCCTCCCAAAATTGCATAATTGAAATACTACACTACATATTATGAGCTATGGCAGGTATTTGTGATAGAAAATTAAACGGTTTTTCGCTCTTCGTTTCGCTTAATTTTATTTGTGGTGGTTTTTATGAGCGGCTCCTTGGTAACGGTGATACCTTTTATGTACTTATACATGGGAAGAGTGGTATTTATTACCTTTACGGCGCTCCAAAGAACATCGTGAATTTCGTCCTCGGTTTTTCCGCCGAAGAAAGCGGCATCATACACGATTTTGCAAAGAATTTTATCGCTGGAAAGAGCGCCCTCACCGCTTCCGTAAACAAAGCTCTCCACCACGCCGTCTATACGATTTACAAGCGTTTCCACCTCTTCGGGAAAAACTTTTTTGCCATTTTTCATAACAATCATATCTTTTCGACGGCCGGTGATGAACAAAAATCCGTCGGCATCTGTTTTTCCGAGGTCACCGGTATGGAACCATCCGTCTTTCAAGACGGCGTTTGTTGCCTCTTCGTTTTCATAATAACCGAGCATTACAGAGCTTCCCTTTACGCAAATTTCGCCAACGCCGTCGCCATCGGGATTTTCTATTTTTACTTCAATACTTGCCATGGGTTTGCCCACGGACCCCGCACGTATTGCCTTTGGATTTTCGGCGGAAATTACGGGAGAAGTTTCGGTAAGGCCGTATCCTTGAACAAGGGTTATGCCCATTTCGTTAAATCTACGGGCGGTGTTTTTATCAAGCGGTGACGCCCCCGAAATTATAAGGCGCATTTTTCCACCGAGGGCATCTATTACAGGTTTGTGGAGCTTTCTCCTCACATCGATACCTATTTTCATAAGAGCGTTTGACACTTTGCCGAGAAGCGCAAAAGTCTTTTCCTTACCCTGCTTTTTTATTTCTTTTTCGATATTTTTGTACATGCTGTCTATAAGCACCGGCACGCCTATAAAAACGGTTACGCCGTAT
Organism: uncultured Oscillospiraceae bacterium; assembly: GCA_964606825.1. Taxonomy (GTDB): domain Bacteria; phylum Bacillota; class Clostridia; order UMGS1810; family UMGS1810; genus CAKSIN01. The sequence goes on from CAZSIY010000002.1 coordinate 26,962, forward strand.
TCTTTTAAATTTTGTTTTATATAGCGTAAGCCGTCGGTAAAAACGGTTTTAATTCCGCAAGAGAGCATTACCACAAGGCCTGTTGACCCGAAAACGTGGTGAAGCGGCAAAAATGCTATATTCACGTCTGTGGGATAAAGTGTTTCCACGCAGAGTATATCATAAACATTTTGCGCAATTCCGCGTTGAGAAAGCATTACCGCCTTAGATTTATCGGTAGTACCCGAGGTAAAGAGCAAAATCGACATATCGTCGGAATTTGGCTCGCAAGATGCAAACTCCGAAAAATCGCCCACCGAGTCAATTAGCGCCTGCACGCTATCCCCTTCTGTTTCCGACATGCAAATGATATGTTCAAGCGCGGTTTTTCCGCCGTTTAAAATCGCATGTATTGTGTCGGAATACTTTTCGTCGTACACAACGGCGGAAGCCCCGCTTCTTCGCAATGAGTCTTCCAGCTCGTCGTACTTTAGCTCCTTATCCAAAGGAACGGACACAATGCCTCCGAAAAGGTTTGCAATATGCGCCACCGCCCACTCGTAGCGATTTCTGCCGACAACGGCAACGCGCTTGCCTTTTAACCCGAGGTTATAAAGCGCCTGGCCGAATTTTTGCACGTCGATTACAAAATCGGAATATGTTTTGGTAATATAATTTCCCTTACCGCGTTTTATTACAAAAGCGGGTCTTGAGGCGTAAATTTTCGCCGAATTTAAGATAAGACCCTTTACATTTTCAAAAAGTTGTGCTTTTACTGCGTTGTTTTTCATATCATCACCCCATCTAATGTTTAACATTAGATTACCACATTTTAGGCACTTTGTCAATAGAGACGACAAAATTCAGTTAATTTTCATCCCCGACCGGCTACGCTTAAAACCGTCAAATTACTGTTTTCCACCTTGAATTTCACTTCGAAATTCGAAAATTTCATGCCGTACACCCTATCGGGGTCATTTTGATAAGATGGGCGGGGATCATTTTCAAGGATTTTTACAAGCGTTTTTTTCTTATCCTCGGGAATTTCTACGTTATCGGCAAAAGAAACCGAAAGTTTGGCATAATAAGCCTTATCGGCAAATCCGCCCACGGCTTCGGGATGGGAATCGGTATAGGCAAGGTAGGGTTTTATGTCGAATATTGGAGTGCCGTCGGCAAGATCTGCCCCGCTTACCGCAAGCACAGTTCCAAAATCTTTTATGCGCTTTACTTCCACAAGTTTTACCGAGGACAGGCCTATGGGGTTCGGGCGAAAGGGCGAACGCGTGGCAAAAACGCCGAGGCGCGTGTTTCCGCCGAGTTTAGGAGGACGAACGGTAAGCGAGCGAGGCGCTTTGCCGTTTTTCGAAAAGTGCCACAAAAGCCAAAGGTAGGAATAGCTCTCTATACCCCTTAATGCCTCTTCCGCTCGATAGGCGGGCTCGAAAACCACAAAAGATATATTATCCGCAAGGCCGCTTTGGCGCGGTATTCCGAATTTTTCGGGAAAATCGCTGTGAATTTTCGCTATTGTTTCCAACTCTGTTTTCACATAAAACACCTCACATACAGCAAAAAAGCACCGGTCGGAACGATGCTTTTTTGCGGACACGGCAATCCGCGTCATATTTAGATAACTCTCTGAAATTCAGAGGGGATGCTGACTTGCAATTATTTAATAACTCTTACCTTGTGAACGCCGTCTATTGCCAAGATAACTTCCTCGATATTTTCGGGAACGGACTCAACGTCTACAATTGTGTAAGCGTTATCTTTTTTGCTCTTGTTTATCATATTTACTATATTGATATTTTCCGATGCGAAAAGCGCCGAAATTGTAGAGAGCATGCTGGGAATATTTTTATGAGCAATGGTTACTCTGTATTTGCTCTCCATTGCCATTTCGCAATTGGGATAATTTACGGAGTTTTTGATATTGCCGTATTTTATGAAATCGGAAAGCTCTTTTGCCGCCATAACAGCGCAATTGTCCTCGGACTCGGGCGTTGAAGCGCCGAGGTGAGGGATATTTATTGTATTTTTCATTTTGAGAGTTCTCGCCGACGGGAAATCGGTTACGTAGCAAGCGATTTTACCGTTTTCGATAGCATTTTCAAGGGCGTCGTCATCAACGAGGCCGCCTCTTGCAAAGTTCAAAAGGCGAGTGCCGTTTTCCATGCAGTCGAAAATTTCTTCGTTTATCATGCCCTTTGTGCTGTCATTGAGCGGAAGGTGCATGGTAATGTAATCGCTTTTTGCTGCGAGAATTTTAAGGTCGCTGCACTTTTTAACATCTCTTGAAAGTCCCCATGCGGCATCAATTGAAATATAGGGGTCATAACCCACAACATTCATGCCCAAAGAAACGGCAAGATTTGCCACAAGAACGCCGATAGCACCGAGGCCGATAACACCGAGGGTTTTACCCTTGATTTCAGGGCCTACAAAAGCGCTTTTGCCTTTTTCAACGAGTTTTCCAACGTTGTCGCCCTCGCCGATAAGGGTTTTTGCCCAATCGATGCCGCCTACAACATTTCTCGAAGAGATTAAAAGGCCTGCCACAACAAGCTCCGCAACGGCGTTTGCGTTAGCGCCGGGAGTATTGAACACGGCAATTCCCATTTCGCTACATTTATCAACCGGAATATTATTTACGCCCGCGCCCGCTCTTGCTATTGCTTTAAGAGATGACGGAAGCTCCATATCGTGCATTGAAAAACTTCTGAGTATCACAGCGTCAGGATTTTCAGCGCTGTCTGTAACGTTGAAGATATCCTTATCAAGCATATCCAAACCGCATCTTGCTATTTTATTAAGCGTTAAAACCTCATACATAAGGCATGCCTCCTAAGATTAATTATCTTTTTCGAATTTTTTCATAAAGTCTACGAGAGCCACAACACCGTCTTTGGGCATTGCATTGTAGATGCTTGCTCTCATGCCGCCTACTGTTCTGTGACCTTTGAGGTTTACAAAACCTGCCGCGGTTGCTTCTTTTATGAATTTAGCGTTGAGTTCGTCGTTACCGGTAATAAAGGGAACGTTCATGAGAGAACGGTCTTTGGCATTTTCAACGGTTGCCTTAAACATTTTCGAATTGTCGAGGTAATCGTAGAGAACCGCCGCTTTATCCGCGTTTATTTCTTTCATTGCATCAAGGCCGCCGAGCTCTGTAACCCAATCGCACACGAGTTTGCAAATGTAAATTGCCCATGTGGGGGGTGTGTTGAACATGGAGCCGCTGCTTGCATGAGTTTCATAGTTAAACATAGTGGGAGTAATATCCATTGCGTTTCCTATGAGGTCTTCCCTTACGATAGCGATTGTAAGGCCTGCGGGCGCCATGTTTTTCTGAGCGCCGGCATATATTATGCCGAACTTTTCAACCTCAACGGGCTCGCTGAGTATTGACGACGACATATCGGCAACGAGCGGAACGTCACCCGTTTCGGGAAGCGCAGAAAACTTTGTTCCGTAAATTGTGTTGTTATATGTGATGTGGAAATAATCCGCATCTTTTGTAAAGGTGTTTTTATCAAGTTCGGGGATATACGTAAAGGTTTTATCCTCAGACGATGCCACAATATTTGTTTCACCATATCTTGATGCTTCTTTATACGCCTTTTTTGCCCAAAGACCGGTAAGAACGTAATCCGCCTTTTTGCTCTTTGTGAAAAGGTTAAGGGGAACCATGGCAAACTGGCTGGAAGCTCCGCCCTGTAAAAATAACACCTTGTAGTTGTCGGGAATAGAGAGAAGAGATCGCAGGGATGCCTCACATTCGTCTATTATGTTTTGGAACGATGATGATCTGTGACTCATCTCCATAACCGACATTCCGGCATCGCCGTAGCATACGAGCTGTTCTTGTGCTTTTTCAAGTACAGACAACGGCAAAGCCGAAGGACCTGCTGAAAAATTGTAAACTCTGTTCATTTCTTTCTCCTCCATTACAAAAAATATATATTTCTCATTATATACCAAATTCACAAAATAGTCAATAAATAATTGAATATTTTGCAATTTTTTCGGCAAAAAGGCGATGTGGGAATTTTTGTCCGCACAAAGTTAAAAATACGGAAAATGAGATTTTATCTTTGTAGGGTGGGATAAAAGTGTAAAAAATTCAGCCGAGGCGAGCTGTCTGTAACGAACAAGCATCGGCACCTCCGGCTCCTCAAAAGAAATTTTCCACTCCTCGTTGGAGCGATATCTTGTCATAAAAGGTACAAAAACGTCGTACATTTTCTCACCTTTGCTTTTTTAAAATTTTACAAACAACGGGCGACACTGCCGCCGTGAGCACGATTTCCGGAAGCATATAACAGCCGTTGTAAATAATTGAATACGCCACCGAAAGGGAAAATCCCTTAAAATTTTTTAAAATCCAAGAACAAAAACCTTGCAAAAAATATATTTGCGAAAGGCCGGTGCTGTCGGAAAAGAACCAATTCGCCCAGGCGCCGAAGAAAAACGCCCCCGACACGACATGCATAACATATCGAAGCGAAAGTGCAAACACGCCCCCCGCAACAAATTGCGAAACTTCGCTTTTCATTTTTCCTTTAAATGCTCCGCCAAAACCCAGAACAGTGTATGCCAAAACATAGTCTATGATACATATCAAAAGCGCCGAAAGAAGCGGCGTTCGGCTGTCTCCGGGGAGAAAAAAGGCAGACACGGTATTTATGCCCGTAAGCATTTGCAAAATACTGTAACAAAATGCCGAAAAGAGCCCCCACTTAACGCCGTAGACATAGGAAATCGCAACTATCGGAAGCGCCGAACAAAGAGTTACAGAGCCGCCGAACGGCAGTTTTACCACTTGAAAAAGCGAGAGCAAAACCGCCATTGCGATGAGCATTGCCGTATTTACGATTTTTTTTGTTTTAAAGTCTGTGTTATTCATTTATCAAAGTTTGGCCCTTATAATTTTTCCACTTGTGGTTTTGGGAAGGCTTTCTTTAAATTCCACAATTCTCGGGTATTTATAAGGCGCGGTGTGTTCTTTAACATAATTTTGAATTTCTTTTTTCATCTCTTCCGAAGGTTCTGTGCCCTTTGTAAGCACGATGCTCGCCTTTACAACCTGGCCGCGAATTTCGTCGGGAGCGGCGGAAACACCGCACTCAACAACATACGGAAGCTCCATGATAACGCTTTCGATTTCGAAAGGTCCTATGCGGTAGCCTGAAGATTTGATAACGTCGTCAATTCTTCCGACATAGAAGTAAAATCCGTCCTCATCACGATAGGCAACGTCGCCTGTATGATACAAGCCGTCATGCCAAACTTCGCTTGTTTTCTTCTCGTCGCGGTAGTAGCCTTTAAAGAGTCCGCAGGGAACTTTTTCCGACGTTCTTATTACAATTTCGCCGTTTTCACCGTCGGCAACGCTGTTTCCGTCGGGATCTACAATGTCTACATCATAGAGAGGAACAGGTTTTCCCATTGAGCCGAGCTTATATTCCGCACCGTACAAATTGCCTATGAGGCAGGTTGTTTCCGTTTGACCGAAACCTTCCATTACCTTTAAGCCGGTGAGCTTTTCCAACTGGCGGAAAACCTCCGGATTTAAGGCCTCACCTGCAATTGTGGCATGCTGAACGGAAGAAAGGTCATATTTTGTAAGGTCTTCTTTTATCAACATTCTGTACATTGTGGGCGGAGCGCAGAATGTAGTGATATGATATTTCGCAAAAAGCGGTAAAATATCTGCCGCATCGAATTTATCAAAGTCGTACACGAAAATTGCCGCTTCGCAAAGCCACTGGCCGTAAATCTTTCCCCATGCTGCTTTTGCCCAACCCGTGTCGGAAATTGTAAGGTGCAAACCGTCGGGGTCTACGCAGTGCCAATAATTCGCCGTGTGGAAATGTCCGAGGGCGTATTTGTAACTGTGGAGCGCCATTTTGGGGTTGCCCGTTGTGCCCGAGGTAAAGTACATGAGCATGTCGTCGTTGCCGCAAGGAGAGTCTTCTTTTCTTTCAAAAACGTCGGAATAACTTTGAACTTCTTCGTCAAAGTTTCTCCAGCCTTCGCGGCTTGCGCCTACGATGATTTTTTCTCTCAAAAATGGTGCATTTGCCGAGCCGAGCTCTGCCTGATGGGCAATATCGCCGTCACCGCTGCAAAGTATTGCGCTTACGCCTGCCGCTTCAAATCTATATTCGTAGTCGTGCGCCTGCAAGAGATTTGTTGCCGGGATTGCAATTGCGCCGATTTTATGAAGAGCGAGAATTGATATCCAGAACTGATAATGTCTTTTTAAAACGAGCATTACCCTGTCGCCTCTTTTTATGCCGATATCGGTAAAGTAATTCGCGCAGCGAGCCGACTCACGCTTTAAATCGCCAAAAGTGAAGCGACGCTCTGTTTTGTCTTTAGAAAGGTGGAGCATAGCGAGCTTATCCGGGCGGCGATCGGCAATTCTATCCACAATATCAAAAGCAAAGTTGAATTTATCTTCGTTTTTAAAGTTGATTGCGACAAGTGCACCTTTGTCGTTTTCAGTGGTATCTATAAAATCGCGGTAAACTCTTCTGTAATTTTGGTGAGGTTTGAAAACGGAAGAGCCAATCGGATTTTTAACTTCTCCGCTCGGTTCGCTTTCACCGTGAAGCACTATTGCGTAAAATTCGCAATCCTCACCGCCAACGGCAATCATTCCGTGGGGTGTAGAGCTGTCATAATAAACAGAATCGCCGGCGTTTAATATTTCAAAGTGACTGCCGATTTGAACCTTTAAAGTTCCTTTTAAAACAATGTCACACTCCTGACCTGCGTGAGTCGTAAGCTCAATATCCTTGCGCTCGGAGCTTGCGTCGTACATGCATTTTACGTACAGCGGCTCCGAAACCCTGTTTTTAAAAGCCGCCGCAAGGTTGTAGTAAACCATTCCGTGAGCTTTGTCGATTTTTTGGCCGTCGCCGTTTCTGGTAACCGTGTAAGATTTAAGGTTGGAGCTTACGCCTTCGATGATATCGGTAACGCCCACTTTAAACGCAAGCGAACAGCGATAGATAAAGGCAAAGCTCAAATCGTGCGTGCCGTCTTCACACGCGGTATATTCCTCGCGCGACACGCCGGTAAGTTTCGACATTGTGTCAACAGATAAGCCGCTTATGTGGCGAAGTTCTCTTATTCTCGCCGCAACCTCACTTATTTTAATTTCAAGACCTGTAATTTTTTCAGTCATTTTTGCGCCTCCTTTTAATGCAAAAACAAATTCGGACGGGTCCTCAAAAAGAGCACCTATCGCCGACTTCTTTCTTTTGAATATAAAAAACAAAAGCCCGCCTCAAAGATAATTTTTCTTTGAGACGAGCTGAAATTTCAAACCCGCGGTACCACTCAAATTGCGCCGAACGTTACTTCGACACCTCTTCGGACTCTGACAAGCCCTATGCACTGACGCTGCATTCTCGGAAAGGTTCTACTTGCCAAAAGGCTTTCTTCCTTTCAACTCAGGAGCTACATACAACTGCCCGATTTTAACGGCTCACACCACCCGCCGCTTCTCTCATAAAACCAAAACAGAAGACCTCTCCATCAAAGTTGTTGTGTTTAGTATACCATAAGTGATTTGATGTTGTCAATGGGAAATTTTCGTTTTTTGTGATTTTTTTCGCAATTGTCAAACAAGAAGTCATCACCGATTAAAGCGATAAAAGGCAACACAAAAGAGTGCTTCGTCATTCTTTCCATTACCCTTACTCAACCGAAAACTCGCAATTTTCAAGCAAAATCTTTTTATCGCATATATCAAAAGCGCCGGGGCGATGGGTAATGATAAAGCAAGTTTTATCTTCCATGGCTTTGATATTTTTTAGAATTTCAAGTTCGGTTTTTTCGTCCAGGGCGCTTGTTGCCTCATCTAAGAGGATAACAGGTGCGTCGTGATAAAAAGCTCTGGCGATGGCAATTCTTTGAATTTGACCTTCGGAAAGGCCTGTGCCGCCCTCGCCGAGTATAGTATTCATGCCGTTTTCAAGCGACGATATATAATCCGATATACAAGCATTTTCTGCCGCTTTTTGCACTTTTTCAGCGTCGGCGTTTTCATCGAAAAAAGAGATATTTTCAAAAATCGTGCCCGAAATTATCATATTTCCCTGGGGAACATAAGAAAAAATTTTCCTCGTTGAAGCACCGGCGGCAACGTCTTCACCCGAAAAATTAAGTAAAACTTTGCCCTCGTCGGGTTTTAAAATACCCAAAAGGAGCTTAAAAAATGTGCTTTTTCCC
>CAZSIY010000003.1:0-19755 GCA_964606825.1 uncultured Oscillospiraceae bacterium
TTCTCACGGAGGACTGATATGCAAACGCTTACGATTAAAAGAAAATCTCAAAATTGCAAAGGTGAAATTTCAATTCCCTCTTCAAAAACGTACATACACAGATTTTTACTTTCGGCGCTCCTTGCCGAGGGCGAGAGTGTTATAGAAAATGTCACCTTGTCTGACGACGTTAAGTCAACCATTGAGTGCGTGAAAGCTCTGGGGGCAAGCGTGAGAATTTCCGAAAATTCTAAAACGCTTTTTGTAACAGGAGCAAAATCTTCTCCCGATTTTGCAAAACTCTATTGCAACGAATGCGGTTCAACTTTGCGTTTTATAATTCCCGTAGCCTTGGCGCTTTGCGGAAAAGCGGAGTTTTCGGGCTCTAAAAAACTTCTCGAAAGGCCTCTGGAGCAGTACTTTAAAATATTTGATGAAAACAACATAAAATACGACTTTAAAAAAGGCGAATATCTTAAAGCCGAGGGTATATTTAGCAAAAACGAATTTCATATAGACGGCGGCGTGAGCTCACAGTTTGTAACGGGCATGCTCTATGCCGCGGCGCTTTGCGAAAACGACAGCACAATAATTATAGATACCCCCTTGCGATCAAAACCTTATGTAGACGTTACTTTGGAAGTTTTGAGTCGCTCGGGAATTGAAGTGGAAAACAGAAATTACGAGAGCTTTTTTGTAAAAGGCGGGCAAAAGTTTGCCCCCGCGCATTTTACGGCTTGCGGCGATTGGTCTCAAACGGCGTTTTTCCTGGTTGCGGGAGCGATTGGCGGCGATATTACGGTAAAAAACATAAATTTCACTTCCGGTCAGGGAGATGCCGTCATTGCCGAAATTCTCAAAAAAATGGGTGCCGATATCACCCTTTTTGAAGACCGCGTTGAGATAAAGCGCTCAATGCTCGTGTCTCCCGACGTGATAGATGCCGAAAACTTTCCCGATCTTGTGCCCGTTTTGGCACTTGCATTATCTCTTGCCGAAGGCACAACTAGGGTTTACGGTATAGAGCGACTGCGCTTTAAAGAGTGCGACAGAATAGAGGCCACGCGCCATATTATATCCTCGCTCGGTGGAAATATCGTTTTAAAAGATAACGCCTTTGAAATTACCGGCGTAAAAAAACTTTGCGGCGGCAAGGTAAAAAGTTTTAACGACCATCGCATTGCAATGACGGAAGCCGTGGCTTGCCTTGCCTGCGACGGCGAAGTTACTATTGAAAATCCAATGTGTATAAACAAATCCTATCCGGATTTTTATGAAGATTTATTATCAACAGGTGGTGTAGAATATGAGTGGAACATGGGGTAATGCATTAAAATTTACGATTTTCGGCGAGTCGCACGGCGCGGCAATAGGTGGCGTTTTAGACGGTATTCCTGCCGGATTTGAAATTGATTTCGATAAAATAGATGTGGAGATGAAAAGGCGAAATCATCGCTCGTTTTTCTCCACCCCGCGTGATGAAAAAGACGAATACGAAATTCTTTCGGGCGTGCTCAGCGGCGTTGCCACAGGCTCGCCGATAGCTTTTATCATATGCAATCGCGACCAGAAGAGTGGCGATTACCTGAATTTGAACGAAACTCCACGCCCGGGTCATGCCGACTATCCCGCGGCTGTAAAATTTTCGGGGTTCAACGATTACCGCGGCGGCGGGCATTTTTCGGGTCGTATTACCGCGCCTCTTACATTCGCGGGTTCGGTTGCAAGGCAAATGCTTGAAAAAGACGGGATTGTTATCTCTTCCCACATTTATTCCATAGGAAGTGTAAAAGATGAGAGCGTTTTGGAGCGCCCGCTTTGCGCCGACGATATAAAAAGGCTTCATTCTATGGAAATCCCCGTGTTAAATGAAGATGTGGGGGAAAAAATGTCAGATGAAATAAAACGCTGCAAAGAAGATTGTGACAGTATCGGAGGAATTATCGAGTGTGCAATTTACGGCTTGCCCGCGGGCATAGGTTCGCCGTTTTTCGAGTCGGTGGAGAGCGAAATTGCAAAAATGATGTTTTCAATTCCAGCGGTAAAGGGCATAGAGTTCGGCAAAGGCTTCGCCATTACCGAAATGTGCGGCTCTTCGGCAAATGATAATTACGAGGTGAAAAACGGCAAAGTTTGCGCACTTACGAATAATAACGGTGGAATTTTGGGCGGAATAACAAACGGCATGCCCGTTGTGTTTAAAATCGCCGTAAAACCTACCCCTTCTGTGTTTAAAACGCAAAAAACGGTAAACCTCAAAACAATGGAAAACACCGAAATAACTTTAAAAGGCCGCCACGACAGCTGTATTGTTCCCCGCGCGGTTGCGGTTGTGGAAGCGGCGTCGGCTCTTGTTGTTGCCGACCTTTGCGCTCGCTTTAAAAGATAGGAGATGCCCATGAAGAAATTTGCGCTTATAGGCGGAAAACTTTCCCATTCGTACTCGGCGATTATTCACCGCAGATTTTTTGAGCTTGCGGGTCTTGATTGCGAATACGACCTTATAGAAATTGAAAATGAGAACTTTGAAAAGGATTTTTTGAATATTTCTCAAAATTACAGTGGCATAAATGTAACCATTCCCTATAAAAAGACGGTAATCGACCGCCTTGACCGCATGGACGACATTTCAAGAAAAATAGGCGCCGTAAACACCGTAACTTTTTCAAATGGCGAAATATCGGGCACCAACACCGACTATTACGGCCTTAAACTCACCCTTTTAAAAAGCAAAATAGATTTAAAGGGCAAAAGAGCCGTAATTTTGGGAACGGGCGGCGCGTCGAGAGCAGTTTGCACACTATGCGAAGATGAGGGAGCTTCCGATATAACCTTTGTTTCAAGAAAAACTTTTGAAAACTCAAAGTATAAAACAATAACCTATGAAGATAAAATATCGGGTGATGTTTTGTTTAACGCAACCCCCGTGGGCATGTATCCCAAAACGGATTTTTCACCCATAGAACCCGAAAATACGGATTTTAATTGCGTTGTTGACCTTATATACAACCCCGCGAAAACACTTCTTATGAAAAAAGCCGAAAAATGCGGAATAAAGGCGGTAAACGGATTGTATATGCTGGTTTCCCAGGCGCTTTATTCCCAGTCAGTGTGGCAAAATACCCCCTTTAACGGGGATTTTGCGGAAATTATATATAGCGAAATGAAAAAATGTTTTGAATAGATAAACGGTTCAAAGGAGAGATTACCTTGAAAATATCAGTAATAAACGGTCCGAACATAAATTTTGTGGGTATACGCGAAAAAAGCATCTACGGCACAAGAGGCTACGCCGATATTTTTTCCGACCTTAAAAAATATGCGGAAGAAAAAGGCGCGAAGCTTGAAGTTTGGCAGAGCAACCACGAAGGCGCTATAATCGACAAAATCCAAAGTTTCCACGGATCCGACACAAACGCCGTTATCATAAACCCCGGCGCCTACACACATTACAGCTACGCCATAGCCGATGCCATAAAAAGCATAGATACGCCCTTTGTGGAAGTGCACTTTTCCGACATAAACAGCCGCGAAGATTTCAGAAAAATTTCCGTTACCAAGGAAGCGTGCAAGGCTCAAATAAGCGGAAAAGGCGAAGACGGATACAAACTTGCCGTAGATATGATATTAAGCGGTGAAATAAAATGAAAAACATATACCTCATCGGCATGCCCGGTTGCGGAAAAAGCACCGTAGGCAAGCAAATTTGCCGAAATTTAAACCTTGAATTCAAAGACCTTGACGAATTTATTTGTCAAAGGGAAAACAAAAGCATAGATGCCCTCTTTGAAAACGGCGAAGCTTTTTTCAGAAATGCCGAAACCGCGGCGCTGAAAGCGGCATCGGCCCTTTCCGATACCCTCGTTGCCACTGGCGGCGGCATAGTTTGCCGTGATGAAAACGCGGACATAATGAAAAAAAGCGGCACCGTGATTTTTATAAATACTGCCGTAAATGACATTTTGAAAAATTCCGCCCTCGACGGAAGACCCCTTCTTAAAAACAAAGATGCAATTTACGATTTGTACAACTCCCGCATCGAAAAATACAAAAGGTTTGCGGACTTTACAGTGGATAACAATTCTTCTTTTGAAGACGTGTGCGAAAATTTGGAAAAAATTATACGTATTATTAAATAACGGAGGCGTAATATGATATTTAACAAAGCTGAGGTTTTATTGCCCAAAAATGCGAATATGAGCAAGTGGAGCGTCGTCGCGTGCGATCAATACACTTCCGAACCCAAGTACTGGAGCGATGTTGAGGCTATTGTGGGAAACGATTTATCTGCCTACCACCTCATATTGCCCGAAATTTATCTTTCTTGCTCCGATGTTGAAGACAAAATCAAAAAAATCAATCAAAATATGCAAGACTATCTTAAAAAGGAAGTGTTCTACGAAACGGAACCTTGCTACATATACGTGGAAAGACGTCTTAAAAACGGTATGGTGAGAAAAGGCGTTGTGGGTTGCGTTGATTTGGAGTGCTACGACTATTTGCCGGGAAGCACCTCTTCGGTTCGTGCAACGGAAAAAACCGTTGTGGAGCGTATTCCGCCCCGCTTAAAGGTAAGAAAAAACGCTCCCGTGGAACTTCCGCATATCATGCTTTTGGCGGACGACCGAAATAATGAAATTTTTGAGCCTCTCGCGGCACAAAAAGAGAGCTTTGATGTTCTCTATGATTTTGAATTAATGCTCTCTTCGGGTCATATTTGCGGCTATAAATTAAGCAACACCGCCGCAAAAGAATTCGAAGAGCAAATGGCCGCCCTGCAAAACAAAGATGTTTTGGCGGCAAAATACGGAGAAAACGCCAAAAATCCGCCAATTCTCGCCGTTGGCGACGGCAACCATTCTCTCGCAACCGCAAAAGCCTATTATGAAGATTTGAAAAAAGAAATAGGCGACAGCGCTCTAAATACCCCCGCAAGATACGTCCTTGCCGAGCTTGTGAGCCTTTTTGACGAGTCTTTGGAGTTCGAAGCGATACACCGAGTTGTTTTCGGCGTTGACGAAGAGAATTTTTCAAACGAGCTTTTAAGCCTTTGCACTGAGGCCGATGCGGAGGACGATAACGCATTTTCGCTTTTAACTTCAAATAAGCGCCTTGAACTTAAATTTAAAAATCCTCAAAGCAATCTCACCGTAGGCGATGTTCAGCGCTTTACAGACGAATATATTGCAAGAAAAGGCGGCACCGTTGACTATATCCACGGCGAAGATGTTGTAAAAGAGCTTTGCTTTAAAGAAAATGTGGGCATAATTTTAAAACCCATGCAAAAAGACAGTCTCTTTAAAACCGTAACTTTAGACGGTGTTTTGCCCAGAAAAACATTTTCCATGGGCGAAGCGGCAGACAAGCGTTTCTACGTTGAAGCGAGAACCATTTGCAAAGATAAAATCAATTAATCGGAGATATAAATGAAACTTATTATTGCGGAAAAACCCAGCCTCGCGCGAAATATTGCCGACTCTATCGGTCATATGCGCAGGCGCGACGGATATTTTGAGGGTAGCGAATACATTGTTACCTGGGCGTTCGGCCACCTTTTTTCCCTTTGCGATATCGAAAAATATTCGCCCACCGAGGAAAAAAGATGGACAATGAAAAATTTGCCCTGTTTTCCCGAAAAATTTCAGTTTGAATTGCGAAAAGAAAAAAATAACATCGTAGACCCCGGCGTAAAAAAACAGTTTGAAATAATAAGCTCCCTTTGCGAAAACGAAAATGTTGATACCATAGTAAACGCCGGCGATGCCGACCGCGAGGGCGAGATTATCATTCGCATATGCCTAAATAACGCAAATTGCGGCTCCAAGGAGCTAAAGCGACTCTGGCTTCCCGATCAAACCGAGGAAACAATACGCGAAGCTCTTGCCGATATGAAAAGCGAAAGCGAGTACGACCGCCTTGCGGACGAAGGCTTTGCCAGAACTTATATCGATTGGCTCTACGGCGTGAATTTAACCCGCTTTGCTACCTTGAAAACAGGTATGCTCATGCGCGTAGGGCGAGTTATCGTGCCTATTGTAAAGGCAATTTACGACCGCGACATGGCAATAAGAAATTTCACTCCCGATATATATTACGCCTTGGTCAGCAAAACCACTGTAGACGGCTATGAAATAGAGCTCACCAGCAAGCATAAATTCGAAAAAAACGATTTTGACCGCGCTCGCCGCTCTTGCGAGCTTTTAAACGCGCAAACGGCAGTCGTTACAAAGGTAAAGTCAAAAAAAGATACGCTTGCCCCCGGCAAACTCTATTCTCTCTCAAAACTTCAAAACGTCCTCGGAAAAAAATATAAAATGTCTATGGACGACAGTCTTAAAACCGTGCAAGACCTATACGAAAAAGGCTATTTAACCTATCCCAGAACCAATTCTGAGTATTTGGCAACCGCCGAACAGGGAAAGATTAAAGAGGTTATTGCCCTTGTTGCGAAAATAGGTTACCCCGTAGAGTTTAAGTTTAAAAAGACAATTTTTGACGACTCGAAGATAGAGTCGCACAGCGCCCTTACCCCCACAAGGAAAATTCCCCAAAAAGAGGCTCTCACAGAAAAAGAAAGCATTGTCTACGGCACAGTTATGCGTAGGTTCGCAGCTGTTTTTTGCTCGGAGGAATGTGTTACCCAAAAAACGGAAATAACAATAGATGTGAGCGGAAAAGAAAGCTACACCGTAAAGGGCACAGTTATGTTAGAGCCCGGATGGACAAAGTACGACGATTACAATAAAAAAGACAAAATCCTGCCGAAACTTGCAAAAGGCGATGTTGTGCCCGTGGATTTCAAACCCACCGAAAAGCAAACTTCGCCCCCGAAACATTACACTATAGAAACTTTAAACAACTACCTTAAAAATCCTTTCAGAGAAGACAAGGCAAACGCCGAAACCGAGGACGACGCAGCAGAGTACAAGGCAATTTTCGAAGGCCTTGAGCTCGGCACCGAAGCCACCAGAACGGGCATTATAGAAAACGCCGTAAACAGCCGCTACATTGAGTTGAAAAAAGACGTTTACAAAATTTTGCCCGACGGCGAGCGGCTCATAGAGTCTATTTCCAGAATGAATATTTCCATGGATAAATATAAAACGGCTACTCTCGGTAAGGCGCTAAAACAGGTTTTTCGCGGCGAAATTACGGTGGGCGACAGCGTGGAGCTTGCCAAACGCGAGATTAGCGAAGTGTTTGAAAAGCGCACCTATGCCCCACAAGCGGACGTTGACGACGGCTTTGCCGGAGATGAAGTGGGCGCATGCCCCCTTTGCGGCTCAAAAGTTTTGAGAAAGTCCTTTGGTTACGGTTGCTCGGGATATAAGGAAAATGGATGTAAATTTGCCGTAAGCGGCGTAATTTGCTCCCGCGTAATTCCCAAAAGCGCAATGGAAAAACTCCTCTCGGATGGCAAAACTCAGCGCCTCGACGGCTTTGTGTCCAAAAGAAACGGAAAAACATTTTCCGCCTCTTTGAAATTGGACGGCGAAAAAACCGTGTTTGATTTTAATTAAATTCCCGAACACTATTGACAACAGATGTTGATATGTGGTAATATAATGCCATGCATTAGATGTAAAAACATTAAACATAGGAGGTATTTTTATGGCAGAATTTAAAAAGTATAACACCCAGTCTTTGGGCGAAGAAATAGCAAATGCCGTGTCGCACGGCGTGGGTTCTCTTCTCTCTATTGCCGCGGCGGTTGTTTTGATAGTGCGCGCGGCGTTTTTGAGCGATGCAATGGGCGTTGTGGGCGCGTGCATTTTCGGCGCTTCCCTCATATTGCTCTACACTTTTTCGTCAATATACCATTCGCTTACAAATTTTAAAGCGAAATATGTTTTTCAAATTTTTGACCACTGCTCAATATTTATTTTGATTTTGGGCACCTATACGCCTATTTGCTTTACCGTTTTAAGAGGCGTGCAAGGCTGGGTGCTTTTCGGCATAAACGCTTTCTGTACGGTTGTGGGAATAGTTTTCAACTCTATTAATTTGAAAAAATGGAGTAAATTGTCACTTTTGCTCTATGTGATAATGGGTTGGTCAGTGCTCGTAAGCTGTAAAACCGTGCTTAAAATAACCCCTCCGGGCGGCCTTGCGCTCCTCGTTACGGGAGGCGTTTTGTATACCGTGGGGATTGTGTTTTATAAAATGAAGAAAGTAAAATATATGCACTTCGTTTGGCACCTTTTCGTGCTTGCGGGAAGTATTCTTCACTACTTTTATGTGCTTTTTTATTGTTACAGATAATGTATTACGTGTATGTTTTAAGATGCGAAGACAACAGCCTCTATACGGGCACGGCGGCTGATTGGCAAAAGCGATTTAAGGAACATCTTCTCGGCGGAAAAAAATGCGCAAAATATACCAAATCCCATAAACCCGTGAGGGTTGAGGCTGTTTGGCAAGTGGAAGATGTGTCCGCCGCTCTGAGGCTTGAACGATATATAAAAAAATTCCCGAAATGTGAAAAAGAAAAATTGATTTTAAATCCTCAAGATGACTTCGGCTTTGACGGCGTGGAATGTGTTTTAGTGCCGAAGTAGGTCGAATGAGGTAATAATTTTGAAATAAATCTCCAAAAACCCGAAACACCGTGCGAAAATTCGCACGGTGTTTCGGGTTCGGGTTATGCTATTGGCGCGCCGTAGAGAATTCGAATCCCTGACCTTCTGATCCGTAGTCAGACGCTCTATCCAGCTGAGCTAACGGCGCATGTCTTTCAAGCACTTTCTATATTATATCACAAACCGTGCCTCATGTCAAGGATTTTCAACCTGTTTTTGAAGAAATTTTTAATGATTTGCCAATGGAACAAACAAATCACAATTTTTTGGCGGAAGAAAAAATAGGCGCGCTTATGCGAAAATACGCTGTGCCTTGCATTATTTCTCTTCTTGTGAGCGCGCTTTACAACATAGTGGACCAAATATGTATCGCAAACGCATCTTATCTCGGCTCTTACGGAAACGCGGCAAATACTGTTGTTTTCCCGCTTACGGTGATAGCACTTGCAATAGCTGTTATGATAGGTGACGTTTGCTGTGCTTTTGTAAGTCTTTGCCTCGGTGAAAAAAACAGCAAAAACACAAGCAAAAGCATGGGCAATTCAATAGTTTTAACCGTTGTGTTAAGCGTTGTTTTAACGGCGGTGTACCTCTTGTTTGACGACGAGATTATTTCTATGTTCGGAGCAACTGTAAATCGCGAAACATATAATTGCTCAAAAGAGTATTTCTTTTGGATTTCCGTGGGAATTCCCTTTTGTATGTTCGGCCAGGCGACGAACCCTGTTATCCGTGCCGACGGAAGTCCGAAATTTGCCATGGTGTCCATGCTTGCGGGCGCAGTTATCAATATAATTTTAGACCCTGTTTTTATATTCGTTTTCAAATGGGGCATGATGGGCGCGGCGGTTGCTACCGTTATAGGGCAAATTGCAACCGCAATTCTTGCCGGTTGGTACCTTTGCAACACGAAAACCGTTAAAATTTCTTTCGGCGATTTTAAATTATCTTCGAAAATAGCAAACAAAACTCTTGTTTTGGGAATTTGCAGTTTTTTGTCGCAAATTTCACTCGTTGCGGCTATGGCGGCTATTAACAACATGATAAGAAAATACGGTGCATTGGATGCTGTTTTTTCGCAAAGTCAATACGCTCAAATCCCCATGGCGGTTGTGGGCATCGTTATGAAGTTTTTCCAAATTGTAATCTCGATAGTTGTGGACATGGCGGCAGGTTGCATACCCATTGTGGGGTATAACATGGGCGTAGGCCTTAAAAAGAGAGTAAAAGAGCTTCTTAAAAAACTCCTCTTGTCAGAAGCGGCAGTGAGCGCTGTGGCATTTTTGATTGTGGAGTTTATTCCGCATGTGCTTATAAATATCTTCGGCGCGGCAAACGAGAGCGCGTATTACACCGATTTTGCCGTAAAAGCCTTTAGAATATACCTTTGTATGATGATACCCGCTTGCGTAAATAAAGAAACTTTTAAGCAATGGGTAAAGCATTTTCGTCCACCATGCTTTCAATTGTGAGAGAAATTGTATTCGGTGTGGGATTTGCTCTTGTGTTGCCGTTGTTTTTCGGTCTTGACGGCGGTTTGTATTCAATGCCCGTGTCGGACGTTCTCACATTTGTGATAGCCGCTGTAATGATATCAGCTACTCAAAAACAGCTCAAAAGTTAGTTTGGGCGATAAAAAAGGCTTCGACATTTACTTCAAAGCCTTTTTTGCAATCACAGTTATATCTTTTTCGCTCGTTATTCCACAACGTCGTAGCCTTGCTTTTCAACGGCACCTTTTAATGTTTTTACGTCAACATCTTTTTTCAGTGTAACAACGGCGCTGTTTTTAAGCGCGCTCACCTCTGCCGACTCCACGCCGTCAACACTTTCAAGAGCGCTTTTTACTCTTCCCTCGCAATGGGAGCACATCATGCCTTCTATTTTCATGGTAACAGTCATTGTTTTTTTCTCCTTTCGATTTTGGATTTTTTTGTCGTGTTTTGAACTTTTAATGTTCACAAAATTCAGCCTCAAAGCATTTGTTACAACGCAAAAGCTCGATAAGCTCATTGCCGCGGCGCCGAACATGGGATTTAATTTCCAGCCGAAAACGGGTATCCAAACGCCTGCCGCAAGGGGTATGCCTATAACATTGTATATAAATGCCCAAAACAGGTTTTGATGAATGTTTCTAAGCGTTGCGCGGCTTAAGCGAATTGCGGCGGCAACGTCCGAAAGGCGGCTTTTCATAAGGACCACGTCTGCCGCATCTATGGCAACGTCGGTTCCCGCGCCTATTGCAATGCCCACATCTGCGCTTGTAAGCGCGGGGGCATCGTTTATGCCGTCGCCCACCATTGCAACCTTGCCTTGCGTTTTTAAGCTTTGAACGGCAAGCGCCTTGCCCTCGGGGAGAACGTTTGCAATCACTTCGTCAACGCCTGCTTCTTTGCCCACGGCATCTGCGGTGTACTTGTTGTCGCCGGTAATCATTACTACGCGAAGGCCCATGTCTTTCAACATTTTTATTGCTTCAACACTGTCTTCTTTCACTACGTCGGCAACGGCGATAATTCCCGCCGCTACACCGCCCTTGGCAAAAAACAAAGGCGTTTTTCCCTGCTTTGCAAAGTTTTCGGCGGTGTTTTTCATGGCGTCGGTAAGCACTACGCACCCGTCCACATATTCCGTTTTTCCGCCTAAAACTGTTGTGTTTCCTATCTTTCCCGCCAGTCCGTTTCCGGGATAAACCACAAAATCGGAAATCTCATCGGCGGATATATTTCTTTTTTTCGCTTCGGAAATAACGGCGCCCGCAAGGGGGTGCTCGCTTTTTATTTCAAGCGAATATGCCGCTTTTAAAAGGAAATTTTCGTCGAAACCGTCAAAGGGCACAATGTCTGTAACAACGGGGGTTCCGCTTGTTATCGTGCCTGTTTTGTCAAGCGCGGCAACGGTGACTTTTCCCGTTTGTTCAAGTGAAGATGCCGTTTTAAAAAGAATTGCGCCTTTTGCGCCTACGCCGCTTCCAACCATTATCGCAACCGGAGTTGCAAGGCCGAGAGCGCAAGGGCAACTTATCACAAGAACCGATATGCCTCTGGCAAGGGCAAATCCTGCCGTTTCACCCAAAAAGAGCCAAATTGCGGTGGTGAAAAACGCCACAATCATCACCGCGGGAACAAATATTCCCGAAACCTTGTCTGCGGCTTTTGCGATGGGTGCCTTTGTTGCGGCGGCATCGCTCACCATTTTTATAATTTGAGAAAGGGTGGTGTCTTCGCCGACCCTAAGCGCTTTGCAACGCATAAATCCCGAGCGGTTTACCGTTGCGGCGGAAACTTTGTCGCCGACTTGTTTGTCTACCGGAATACTTTCTCCTGTAAGGGCAGACTCGTCCACCGCGCCCGAACCCTCGATTATTTCGCCGTCTGCGGGAATACTTTCGCCCGGGCGAACAACAAACACATCGCCCACGGCAACCTCTTCAACAGGAATTTCTTCCTCTTTGCCGTTTCTTATAACAACTGCGGTTTTCGGCGAAAGCGACATAAGGCTTTTAAGCGCGTCGGTGGTTTTGCCTTTTGAACGCGACTCCAGCATTTTTCCAACTGTTATAAGCGTTAAAATCATTGCCGCCGACTCAAAATAAAATTCGTGCGAATAGCTCAAAGCGAGAGAAAAATCCATGTTTACATATGCTTGCGTCATGGCAAAAAGCGCATACGTGCTGTATACAAAAGCCGCTCCCGAACCTAAAGCCACAAGGGTGTCCATATTCGGAGCACCGCCGAGAAGAGCTTTAAAACCGCTTGCAAAGAACTTTCCGTTTATAATCATAACAATAGCTGCCAATATCATTTGCAAAAGCCCCATTGCCATGTAGTTATCTTCAAAAATGCGGGCAATAGGCCAATTCCACATCATGTGCCCCATTGAAAAATACATGAGCACCAAAAGAAATCCCAGCGACCACAAAAGCCTCTTTTTAAGAGCGGCGGTTTGCGTGTCGGCAATGTTTCCGCTTTCTTTTTCCGCGGCCTTTGCACCTTTTAAAGATGCCCCATAGCCGGCGCGCTCTACGGCGGAAATTATATCTTTGTCACTCGCAGTGCCCTCAACGCCCAAAGTGTTTGTAAGAAGACTCACCGAGCAGGAATTAACACCGCTTACCTTGGAAACTGCTTTTTCCACGCGCGCACTGCATGCGGCGCAACTCATACCTGTAACATTATATTGTTTCAACCAATCACCTCATTTGTCTTAACTAACTCTATGTTATATCATTTACCTGCTTTTGTCAAGAGTGAAATTTCCATATATTGATACTTGATATATTAGCGGATATATAGTATTATATCCATGACGGTTGACATAATGCCTTGAATTTTTCTCGGCATCATAAAAACCAAACAGCAGAAACTTCAAAAGGAGGATTTTTAATGTTTAAAATCAAAAAAGCTATTTCCGCATTATCAATCGCTTCAATGCTGACAGCATCATCAACCGGATTTGTTTTCGCATCGGTGCCGGCAGACGTAAACGGAACAGAGCACCAAAACGCAGTGGAAGTGTTATCTTCCCTCGGAATAATGGTGGGCGATGCCGACACGGGCCTTTTCAGACCCAACGACTCCATAAAGCGCTCCGAAGTTGCAAAAGTGGCGGTTGCCTTAAAAGGACTTGGCGAGATTGCCTCAACGTCCGCAGCGTCGAAATTTCCCGACGTCGGCATAAATCACTGGGCAAACGGCTATATAAACACAGCCACAGCGCAAGGCCTTGTAATAGGTGACGACACAGGAAATTTCAGACCCGACGACAAAATAACCTTTTCCGAAGCGGTAACGATAATAACACGTGCCCTCGGATATGAACCTCAGGCATTATCAAAGGGCGGATACCCTACAGGCTACATCATCTCCGCAAATTCAAACGGCCTCAGTAAAGGCGTTACAGCCGCGGCAAATAAAGAAATATCCCGCGCCGAGGTTGCCCGCCTTGCTAAAAACGCACTCACAATAAAACTCATGGAGCAGGTAAACTACGGAAATAATGAAAAATACGAAATTACCGAAAAAACTCTTCTTTCCGAATGTCTTGATGTGGATTTGGTGGAAGGTATGGTAAGTGCCGTAGGCAGTGCGAGCATAGACGGTGCGCCGATTGACAAAAACAAAATAAAAATCGGAGGCAAAGTGTATAACGTGGGCAGTGCCGACATAAGAAACCTTCTCGGATTTAGCGTGGAAGCGTATATCACAAAGGGTAGCGGCGACAAACGTGACACGCTTCTTTTGGCGCAAGCTACTGAGGATAAAAACAGCGTTATAAAAATTAATGCCGACAATTTACACTCCGTGGAAAATAACACCGTAAAGTATTTAAAGGGCGAAAAGCTTCTTAAAGCCTCGGTTTCGTCTGATGCCACAATAATATACAACGGCAAAAAAGGCGAGATGGACGATTTTAAAATGATTGACTCAGGCTCGGTAATACTTTTAGACTCCGAGAAAAACGGAAAATATAATATTGTTTTTGTAAACGAAACCATAAATTACGTGGTTGACGAAGTGTCGGCATCTTCCAAAAGAGTAACCGACAAATACGACCAAGGTTCGATTGTTCTCGACCCTGCCGATGACGATGTAAGCTACGTCATAGACAAAGGCGGTAAAATAATTGAGGCAAAAGACCTTGAAGAGTGGGATGTAATCACCCTTACAATGAGCAAAGACAAGTCGCTTATATACGGAACTGTTGTAAAAAATCCCGTTGAGGGCAAAATAGAAGAAACCGACAAAGACGGCGTCTATATCGGCGGCAAAAAATATAAGGTGGCATCGAGCTATCCTCATTCGCTCAAAATTGGCAATTCGGGAACATTTTACCTTGATGCCGAGGGCAAAATCGCCGCTTACGGCGAGGATAAATCAAGCGGTAAAAACTACGCCTACCTTGTTGATATGCAAGCAGGCACGGGCATTAACGGCAAACTTAAGTTTAAAATTTTCACCAAAGACGGCAAAGCTGAAACTATAAATGCCGCAAGCAAAATGTCGGTAAATGACAAAAGCGGCTTGAAAGGCACCGCCGTTATTGACGCCATCGGCGAAAAAGGTCAACTTGTGACTTATGAATTAAATTCAAGCGGCGAAATATATAAAATAAATACGCCTCAAAGCTCAAATGATGTAAATGAAAATAAATTTGTGCTCAATTTCTCCGAGTCGGAGGTTAAGTACAGCGCCTCTTCTTCAAAACTTCTCGCGAGCGCAATGAACGTTAAAGTGGCACCGTCTACGCTGATATTCGACATTCCCGCGTCATCTTCAAGTAGTGACGATTACTCCGTTCGAGATATGTCGTTTTTGTCCGACGGCGGAAAATATGACATAAGCGTTTACGACGTAAAAGAAAACCTCGCCGCAGGGGTAATTGTTGTAACAAATTCCGACAGCAAAGCCTCGCATGAGTCTGCCATAGCAATTGTTGAGAAAATAACAAGCTCCAAAGATGAAAACGGCAACGAAACCGAAAAATTGTACGCATATCAAAACGGCAAAAGCATAGTTCTCTATTCGAGCGATAAAGCGTTTAGAAAGAACGGCTCCGAAAAATTGGAAAGCGGCGATATTATCCAGTTTAACGCAAATACCAAAGGAGAAGTAGATGCCGTAAGCGTGCTTTTTGATATCAACGAAGCTTTAAAAGAGCAAAGTGTTAAACATTCGGAAAATATGATAACCGAATACGGTAAAATAACAAAAAAATTTGCCGACTCGTTTAATTTGCAGGTAAACGGCGGCGCCGTGAATAATTACGCAATAGGCGATGCAAGCATATATGTGGTGGAAA
Source organism: uncultured Oscillospiraceae bacterium (assembly GCA_964606825.1). Lineage (GTDB taxonomy): Bacteria > Bacillota > Clostridia > UMGS1810 > UMGS1810 > CAKSIN01. Next base: position 15,360 of record CAZSIY010000003.1, read on the forward strand.
CCGCGCGCTCTAAAGTAAGCATTGGAATGGGCTCTGCTTCCGATATCCAAAAATATGATAGCATTAACCCCGAAAGAGTGTTTGTAAGGATTTATAAAGACCGCGTTAAAGAAATAGTAGTTGTGAGGCAGTAATTTTAAAAAATTATAGTATAAGGCTCCCTTGTGTAAATGGAGCTGGCGCCGTTAGGCGACTGAGGGATTGTTTTTCTGCCGCTTTTTAATTCACTTAAAATGAGGCAATCAAAGCCTTCCCCTTGAGGGAAAGGTGGGTTGCGCAGCAACTCGGATGAGGTGAAAATAAAACAGGGGTGTATATTATCGAAAAACGGACAATATGCACCCTTGCTCTCAATCAAAAAATGTCCGCTATGCGGCGCAAACGTCACTGAACATCAAATTTGTATATTTTTTGCCCCCCCCGAAATCAGGCGCACTTTTCGCCTTTCTGAAGGTAGATGGGCTGAGCCCTGTATACTCTTTGAAAAATGCCGAAAAATAATGCGAGTCGTTAAAGTTCAGCTTGTCCGCTATTTGGTTTACACTCAAATTTGTGTTTAAAAGCATTTTTTGCGCCGAAAACATGCGCTGTTGCATAATATATTTGTACGGCGTAATGTTGTATGCTTTCTTAAATTCGCGTATTGCGTGCTCTTTCGAGCAATTTATATTTACCAAAATGTCATTTAAGTTTTTCGAATAATCCGTGCAATCGTTAATAAGTTCGTAAAGCCTAAAAGCAATTGAGTCATTTTGAGTATTGAGGCTGTTATTTATCTTGGAAATTTTCTGTATTATCTTTAAAAACGTTACTGCGCAATCGTTAAATGTCTCTTTTTGGCTCTTTTTCTGTTTAACAATGTCTAAAAATTCTTTCATAAGGTCGTATATATCGCAGTTTTCAATATGATTTACAAGTTCCAATTTGTATGCGGAAATGATGTTGTTTATAAGCGGTCCTTGTATGTTGAACCAAATTTTTATCCAGGGGTCGTCTTTGTCGGAGTTGTATTTGTGGTCATAGCCGCTGTGCAAAATATACACGTCACCTTTTTTTGCAGTGAATTTTTGTGTGCCGTGTGTCACATAGCCTTTGCCTTCTATAATGTATTCGATTGTGGTGAGCTTGGTGTTTTTCCTATGTATTTGATAACTTTCGTCGCAGTATGACACTCCGGCGGCTTGCACTTCAAAGGCGTGGTTTCGATTAGGCGGCAAATATTCCCAACCGCCCCAACCTTTGAAATATTCGGCGTAGCTGTCATTTGCAAAATAATAAACATCTTCGTGCATATCAAAAATCCTCACTTTTTAGTCAATGATTTGTATTCACAATTAAATTATATCGTGTTAAAATTGTTATGTCAAGTGGTATTGACATATTTTTTAAAGTGTGGTTCGTTTGAATAATTTTTTTGTATCAATTTTTCCACACTTTTCCAAATTTATTAAACTTAAAAAGGAGGTATGTATTGTGAGGTGTTTAAAGTGCAAAACGCCACTTATTTTGCTTGTTTTCATCCTTGTTGTTTCCGTGTTTTCCGGCATGTCGGCTCTCGGTGCCTCAAATGTTGCTTCGTATGATTTCGGCACCGGTTCGGGAGAGAATATTACAATATCAAGCGGAGCTGCGACGGTTTCCAAAGACGGCAGAAACGCTCTGTATCTAAACCCGTCGGAATCAAAATCTTATTATATTAATGTGAAAGTTGACGACAGCTTTTTGTATGATATTCCGGATTACACGCCCATTGAGGTCACCTTGGAGTATTACGACGAAGGCGAGGACGGATTTTTTGAGCTCGCTTACGACGGCTATCGCCTGCCAACGCTTTTAAACGGCGAGCATTTCCACTTGGAGGGCAGAAAAGGAGTTTGGTGCCATGCACCGGATATTGAACTTTCCGGTTCGAACAGATGGAAAAAAGCAAAGTTTTATCTTGATAATATGAAACTTTCAAATCGAGCCGACGGCTACGATATAAGAATAGGCGTTTGGACATTGGAAAGAGGTATGTCGCCCGAGGGCGTATACATTGGCTCAATTAAGCTCGAAAAGCTCACTACCGTGGGCGATCCGCTCCGCCTTACGGGCACAAGTGATTCCGAGGGCAACATTTTCGGCGATGATGTAAATCTTAAAATGAGCTACCTTAATATTTCCGAGAGAAATATTACTTCACAGTTTGAGGCAAAAATTATCGACAGCAGCGGAAATGAGGTGTGGACCGATTCTTGGTCTTACAATTTTTCCGGGAGAGAAACAAAAATCTTTGATATACGTCCTCAGCTTGCGAAATATGACATCTACACTTTGCACGTAGATGCCACACCCACATATTCGGGAGATATCACACCGTCGGTTACACATTCTTCTGATACGGAGTTTTCCAGAGTGTTTGGCCTCGGTCAAAGCAAAAACAATATGTTCGGAACAGCTCTTCTCATTTCCACTTATAAGTGGTCCGAAGCTGGCGTTTCTCCTCAAATTGCCGCAAATGCCGGCATAGGTTGGGCAAGAGAGGAAATACAGTGGAGAACAGTTGAGCAAGCGAAGGGTGTTTATAAAATTCCCGATGAAATGTGGCAACATTTAAAAGACAATAAAGAAGCCGGTATTAAAACCGAGCTCGACCTTGTGTATGGTAATACGCTTTATTCAAACGGCCAGAGCGTTATGGTTCCGCCGGAGTCTGACGAATACATCGCGGCATACGCCGCATGGTGCGAGTGGATGGCAAGAGAAACCAAAGGTTATGCCGATGCATTTTGCGTTTGGAATGAGTATGATATCAGTAATTTCAATCCAACAGACGTTAGCGATGAAAACTACGCTAAAATCTTAAAGGCGGTTTATCCCGCAATTAAGCGCGGAAATCCGAATGCCATAGTAGTAGGCTTGGAGTCGGCGGGATTTGACCTTGTGTATGTCGAAAACGTGTTTAAAGCGGGCGGCCTCGATTACATGGACGTTGTGGGCATGCACCACTATAAGCACAAACCCGCGGAGCTTAAGCTGTATAGCGAAAGGCTTAAAGCGTTGCTTGAAAAATACGGTCATCCGAATAAGTCGATTTGGTGGACGGAGTTCGGCTATCCGCAATATGATTACAACGCGAGCAACCTTTACTCAAAGCAGGAATCGGCAAATATGTTTGTTCACGCTTATACCTTGATGAGAGGTTTTGACCTTGCGGATTGTGCAATGGAATTCAGATTTTGCGACGAACTTGAAAATTCAAGCAGATTTGAGGGCACGCTCGGCATTACAAACGACTATCGCGACCCGAGTACCCCAAACGGCGCAAAACCTGCCTATCTTGCGATTTCGGCTATGAATAATTTTATCGGCTCTAATGCAGAAGTTGTGGAAGCTAAAACCAACGATGATAATACATATGTTGTTAAGTTCCATAATGACGATATGAAACGTGATATTTTTGTCATAGGTGATATGACAACAAAATAAAAATTATAAGGAGATGCTATTAGTATGAAAAAGAATTTTGCAAGAAAAGTTTTGTGCGGCGTTTGTCTCGCATCTATGCTCTCTACTACAGCAATGGCAAAAACTGTAACGTTTGATTACGAGGGTAAATCTTTAGACCTCTACGACACAAACGGAAATTACATTTCTACCATGTCTTCCGACAACGGCAAATATTCCGTGGAAGTTCCCGAGGGTGCTTCTGTTTATGCGCTCGGTGCTCAAACAGAGGATCCGAATGTTATTGCAAACGTAACATTCGACAATTGCGACGAGAATACAGATTTAACACAACTTGGATTTAGCGTTGGAGAAGCCTATAAAGAAAAAGTAAAAGTTGGATGCGATGATAATAAAACCGATCCTCGTTTGGTAGTTGATGCATCAGGGGTATGGGGTGCGGATGATATAACATTGAAACTTTCCGATACGGCGTTGACGAGCGGAAAATATGTGTTAAGTTTTGATTTTAAACTTACCGGTTCGGGATTGTGGATAGATGTGCCGAAAACTAAAGGCTCATACGATCCGAGTTTCTTCCTTTTGAAAGAACAGGGAAGCTGGATTGCTACAAACGGAAGTACCGGTGGTGATAACAAACATGATACGAATACGTCAGCAAATACAATTACTTCAAATGCATGGCATACAATGGAATACACAATTGACCTCAATAACAAGAACTCCGCATTGAAATTAAAAAATGCAAGCGGTGTCACAGTGTATACAAATACAAACAGCTATAATTTGGAGGTTTTACAGTATTTGAGATTTAGAAAAGATAATAGCACTCCTAAGGCGTATATAGATAATATTAAGCTTTCTGTTGAACCTGACTATACAAATATAACATTTGACAATTGCGACGAGAATACAGATTTAACACAACTTGGATTTAGCGTTGGAGAAG
>CAZSIY010000003.1:19855-34065 GCA_964606825.1 uncultured Oscillospiraceae bacterium
TGAGATTTAGAAAAGATAATAGCACTCCTAAGGCGTATATAGATAATATTAAGCTCGTATCTTACCAAGATATTAGCACAAAAATATCTGAAAATGACGGTAACGTTTCTGCAAAACTTTCTCTTGGAACAAATTCCGCACCGAGCTATTCTCTTGTAAACTACGTTGCGTTCTACGATGTAAACGATAATCTCATTTCCGCAACATGCGAAAATGTTACATTTGATGGAAACGGCAACTGGACAGGTAAAACAATTGCAAAACCCGACGGTGCTGCAAAGGCTCGTTCCTTCTATTGGAAGGCAGACGATATGACACCTTTCATTGGCGACGCAAAAAAAACTTTATAATCATAATATTTGCTTCATAGCAAATAGGCCATGTCCCGTGTATGTTGATAAAATATGCGGGGCATGGTTGTCAATATAATTTAAAAATCAACATCATGGGAAGGAGAGAATTATGAAAAAGAATAAATTGATAGCTGCACTAACGCTTGCGGCATTTATGTCGGTAAATTTTGCCTCGCCTTTTGCGGCAAGCGCAAACGAAACCGAAACAAAAGATGCCAGCGTTTATTTTGAAGATGATTTCGAAAGCTATGAAGACGGCACAAACGCCGAAGTGCTCGGCTTTGTCTGGGGTAACGGTTCCGAAAGCACAAACGCTACCGTACAAACCGTAGACGGAAGAAAAGCCTTGAAAATATCCGGCAGAATTGACTCGGCTCTTTATTATAATTTCTTGGAAGAAAATGCAACAACCGGAAAATACAGAATTTCCTTTGACCTCAGAATGGACACGGCAAACTCAGAGCTTGTAATAGACTTGCCCAAGGTTAAAACCGACATTTCTTCAAGAAATTTCCGCCTTATGACCGCACGCGGCGGCGGAATTTCCAGCGGTGTGCCCGACAGATACATATCTTTGAATTTAAATAACTGGTATTCTTTTAAATATGAAATGGATCTCGACAGCCAAACAGTAAAAGAAATTATGGACAACAACGGCGCAATCTCGGCTTCGGAAACTGCTGCGGAAGACGCGCAACCGAATTTGAAAGATTGTTGCGATTTAAGCGGACTAGGAACGTTTCGCTTGAGAAACTGGGCAAACGGCGGAACTTTCTATTTAGACAACCTTAAAATAGAACGTTTGGTTTCGCTTGAGCTTAGAAGCATCACTTCCGATAACCCGGGAAATATTTTCGGCAAAGACGAAGCAATGACGATGAACCTAAACTACAAAAACATTTCCGACTATGACATAACTGCCGGCATAGAGGCATATGCCACAGATGCAGACGAAAATGTTGTTTGGACAGGCTCATACAGCGCAGATGCTAAGGTGAATGAAGAGGTTTCCGTTCCTGTAGAGGTGACCGGCGCAGATAAATTCGGCCTTTATACCTTGCATACGAAAACTACTTCCGTTTATCCTGAGGATTCGGGCGTATCTCCCAAAACAGACGAAAAGAAAATACAATTTTCCAGAGCTTGGAAAGTTGCAAAAGAAGACATAAATCAAAAATTCGGTACTGCTCTTCTTATTCCCACCTATAAATGGTCTGCGCCAAATGGCGTTGCTGCGGAAATGGCGGGAAATGCCGGCCTCGGTTGGAACAGAGAAGAAATTCAGTGGAAAGCATGCGAAACATCTCCAGGTTCTTATGAACTTCCGGAAGAAGCGCGAAAAGAGCTTGAAGCCGCGCGCGACAAGGGCATAAAAAACCACCTCGGACTTGTGTATTCAAACCCGATTTGGTATGATAACTGGCGCTGGAACGCCGATGCCCCCACAAGCGACAAAGAGCTTGAAGCGTACGGAAACTGGTGCGAATGGCTCGCCAGAGAAACAAAAGGCCTTGTTCAGGCGTTCGGCGTTTGGAACGAGTACAACATTGCAAACTTCAATGCCGAAAACGAGCCGGCGGAGCACTTTGCCACAATTCAAAAAGTAGCCTACGAGGCAATTAAGCGCGGCAATCCCGATGCTTTGGTACTCGGTATGGAAGAAGCGGGCATTTCAAACGACTTTAACAGAAGAGTATTCGATGCCGGCGGCTACGACTACATGGACGTTGCCGCAGTGCACCCCTACGACTGGTCGGGCCACTTCAATACAAAATCTCTTATTAAAGCATCTCAGGAATTAAGAGATATGATGGCAGAATACGGCGAACCGAAACCCGTTTGGTTTACCGAGATGGGTTTTAACTATAGGTTTACTTATCAGGAACAGGCTTCAAACATGGTAATGCTTTACAATTTGCAACAGCACTTGAACGTTTCCGACAATATCTATCAGTTCCGTTTTCAAGATACCATTAGTGAGCCGATAGGAGAAGCTACATGGGGTCTTTGCCTTGACTACCGTGACGCAGAGTCGCCAAACGCGGCAAAACCGTCTTATCTTGCGGTTTGCGCAATGAACAACCTCTTGGGCCCCACAATGGCAGAACCCGTGGAATATATTCAAAACGGTGTGGACTATGCTTTCCGCTACAAAAACAATAGGCTCGGTAAAGACATTGCCGTAATCCAGGGCGAATATGACAGCACGTACAGAGCCTTTGACCTTGGCTGCACCGGCGTTGAAATTTACGACTATTACGGAAACAAACTTTATAATATGACTTCCGAAAACGGCATATACGGTTTCTCCGTGGGAGTTGAGCCGATTTACGTTGTTGGCAATTTTACAAAGTTTGCCGAAGTTGACGCGGCAAATGCGATAATTACACCGCTTAAAGATTCCGAGAGCGTAGCTTTCGGCGATGCGGCTACGTTTAGCTTTGTAAACAACAGCAACAGGCATTTGACAATTTCAAATGATGACAACCCCTATGTAACAGTTGAGAAAAATGACGGATTTATAAACGGCAGAGCCGACATAGTGTACAGAGTTTCAACAGAACTTACAGACTCTACCGACGTTAGAATAAATATAAAAGACGACGAGGGCAATGTTGTTTACAACGCAAATCATTCCGTTTCCGTAGACCCGTTGGACGTTACTCTTGCTACCGAGGAAGCCTCGGGCGCTAATCACTGGAGAGTTGCGGTAACCGTTAAAAACAATTCCAATCAGCAAACGGTTTCGGGAAAAGTGGAAGTTACCGCTCCCGAAAAGGAGGCGGCATTTATTGCCCCGCGTGATTTTAAAAATCTCGCTCCCGGCGAAAGCGCAACAATTTACTTAAATCTTCCGCCGAGAATTATTAAAAAGACAATCGACTTAAAGCTTAATGTAAGCCTTACAAACGGCCACAGCGAAGAAGTAGGACAGCTCCTTGACTTCAGCTCCGCTCAATATGCTTACAAAAAGCCTGTAATCGACGGTAAATACGACAGCTCCGAGTGGACCGGCAACTGGTTCGGTGCAGACGAGAAAATGCAGTGGGGTTCGGATGCTTCAGCGGGCAACAAGCCTTGGAACGGTCCCGAAGATGCAAGCTTTGCAGGTATTGCCATGTGGGATGAGGAAAACTTCTATATTCTCATAGATGCAACGGACGATGTTTTCTACAACACTTACGAAGGCGGTGCATCATATCTTTGGCGTACAGACTCAATTCAGTTTGCCATTGACGACCGTGACGACCTAAACCCTGTCGGCAAAAACTCGTTTACCGAAATTGGTATTGCCGAAGTTCCCGGCGAAGGCCCTGTAATTTGGAGATACAACGCGTTCTATGACTTAAAAACAGGCCTTAGAGTTGAAAACGGCGAACTTGCCGTAAACCGCACCGACGACGGACATACAATTTACGAGTGCCGCATACCTTGGTCGGAACTTATAAAGGTAGACTTTGTGCCTGTTGAAAACCAGGTTATTCGCTATTCTATTATTCAAAACGACTCTGACAGCGACGCCAGAGGCTGGATGATGTACAACGACGGTATAGCAGCTTCCAAAAACCTTGACCTCTTCGGAAGAATGGTTTTAAAAAAATAGCTATAATTTTATAGGAGGAAACACATGAAACACAATAGATTATTTTCAGCATTATCACTTGCGGCTTTCATGACGGTGAGCCTTGTTGCTCCCGCCTCTGTAAGTGCCGCAAGCTCCGATCCGGCAGTGCTTATGGACGAAACGTTTGATAACTATGAGGAGGGCACAGATGCTACAACATTCGGCTTTGTGAAAAACTCTGCTTCGGATCCGTGCACGGCAACCGTTGCCTACCATCCCACGGACACTGCAAAGAAAAACCCCGTTTTGAGATTTAACGGAAGATGTGACAGAGGTATTTACTACAAATTTTCCGACACAGCACTCCCTAAAGGCACGTATAGAGTTTCTTATAAAATATACATGAATACGGGTTCAAATGAATTTTTTGCTGAGCTTCCCAATGACCCGACACAGCTCACTAAAGGTTTCTTCTTTGCCATTTCCAGAGGCCCTTCAGGCGGCTTCTCGTGCTCTTGCCCCGATGCATGGCTTGCTTCCCAAAACGGCTCCTGGCATGAATTTGAGTACACTATAAACACCGATACCGGTGTTGTAAGAGAAAAGGTTACCGTAAACGGCCAAGTTTTAAGAGACTCAAGCTGTGAGGCTTCCAAAGCCGTTAATGGTAATAAAGATCGCAACGACTTATCTTCGATAACCTCTATTCGTTTCAGGAACTGGGGTAACGGCGGCGAGACATATATCGACGACATTAAGGTCGAAAAAGAAGTTGCAAGAGTTAAACTCGACGATTACAGTGTTTCTTACGAACTTAAAGACGGTACTGTTACAAGCGGAAAAAAAGAGATAAACCCCAACGTTAAGAAAATTATTCTTGATTTTGACGCTGTTCTCGGCGGAAATACTGCCGATTACGTAACATTGGAGAAAAACGGAAATCCCGTGGGATTTACCGGTACGGAAGATGAGAGTAAGTACATAATGGAGCTTGACAACGTCCTTACCGAAAACTCCTCATACAAGCTCACCGTAGGCTCCGAGGTTGAAAGTAAAGATAACATACCTCTCGGCGAAGAGTTTGTGTATGAATTTACTACCGGTGAGAGAAGTACCATTGTAGCACCCATGGATTTTACCGATTGCAACTCTAAGGTTGACCTTCAAAAACTCGGCTGGACAATGGGCGCCAAAGATAATGTTTCAATGGGCAAACCCGCCGGTTCAACAGATGAAAATGACAATGCCATCGTTTTAAATTATGTTGACGAGGGCGTAAAATATCATATCTTCGATGAAGATGTTACATCAGGCGTGTATAAAATAAGCTACCGCTTGCAGGCTACCGGAAACAAAGTTTCGGTGGACCTTCCCATGAACATGTCGAGCTTTGCCAGAGGTTCCTTGTTCCTTCTCCATATAGACAAAGGAAATCCTCAGCTTAACTTTACCGGTTCCATAAAGGTTGCGAACGGATCAATTGAGCTTGGCAAGTGGTATAGATATGAGCACCTTGTGGATATGTACAACAGAACAGTTTCCACTACTATATACACCGACGACGGCGTTGCTCTCGGAGCTCCCGCAAGCATAGCATTTACAAACGGAGATAGTCAATATCCCGATGATTATTTAGACCATATCAAAGGTATTCGTCTTAGAAACTGGAGTACCACGCCCATGTATTTCGACGATTTTAAAGTGTCGCGCCACTATGCGCCCATAAGTGTCGGCGAGGGCAGTGTTTACTACGAATTTACAGACGGCACAAGCGGAAGAGGTTCCGATGATGTAAACCCGAGCATAAAGAGCATTGTTGTGGAATTCGGCGGCGAAATTGATGAATACACCACCGGCGGAATTACGCTTACAAAAGGCTCGGAGCCAGTGGCATTTACAGGAAGAATTTCGGGAGATAAATACTACCTCGATCTTAAAAACGTGCTTGATGCTTCATCGGAATACACTCTTACAATTGATGAAACCGTGGCAAATCCCAACGGTGACACATTGCCGAGCGGATTGGTGCACACCTTTACCACCAAAGAAGCGGTAGCTACAGCTAAAATTTCTTCGGTGAAGTCAAACGGAAATGTTGTATCCGCGATTGACGATATAGCTTCCGGTGCTTCCGTTACAGCTTACGTGGATTACGAGAATACAACAAATAACGACATGACCTTAACTTGCGTTATAGCTTGCTACAATGCAAAATCAAGAATGGTAGGTATAAAAATCGCGGATCCCATTACCGCCGCGGCAAAAACATCGAAAACTGTCGGCGTTACGCTTACTTCTGTTCCCTCGGGCACGGAAAGAATTCAGGTAATGCTTACAGACGGCTTGGGTACTATGATACCTTACAGCTCATTTGTTACAATTGCCGAGTAATCGGATAAAACGGATACAACGAAAAGGAGATAAGCTATGAAAAAACAAGTTTTAAGTTTGTTTACCGCCGCGGCGCTTACAATATCGGCAGTTCCGTTTGCTTTCGCTTCGGGAAACATAGACTGCGATACTGTTGTAAACTACTACAAACAAAACGTTAAAATCAGCGGTAAAATAGATGTAAAAGATACGGATAACGGCATAGTGGCTCTTACCGTGCTAAAAAGCGGTGTTTCTTTTGATGACTTGGCCGCAATGAACGAAAGCCAGAAAGAGCAGGCTGTAATCTTTACGGACATGATGAATGTAAAAGACACCGACGGTAACTTTACCTTTACCATAGGTTATGACGACGGCGATCTTGCAAGCGTTTCCGAACTGAACGCATCGAACATAAAAATGGTTGCAAACAGCGGTGATTTAACCAAGGAATTTAAGGTGAACCTTGTTTCTGATGATAAATATTCCGAGCAGGTGGCAACTGTTAATGTCGCTGCGGCAGATACCTCGAAAACAGATGCCGAATTTGCCGATATGTTGAAGAACTCGTTGGAAATTTTGGGATTTGAGCCGGCTGTATATGCCTCTTCCGAGCTTAATGGAAACGTTCTCGGCGCATACCGCGCATACATTGCTCAAAATCCTATTGACAAAACCAAACCCGCAGTTTCCCTTGCGAGATTTAAAACTTTTACCCTCATAAGCGCATTAAAAGATGACAAAGTATCTCAAATAGGCGCATACAAAGATTACATTTTCGAAAATGACTCTTTGAAAGAAGATGTTGTAAGTGTTTTGAAATCGTCGGAAATTGACGAATATTTCACAAACAAACTCGCTCAGAGCTCAAAGGCAAACGCAACAAGCGATCTTACCGCCTTTGAAAAAGATTTAAAAACAGCATACATCTTAACTTGCGCGCGTTACGCAAGCGGCTATGGCGAGCTTAAAGATGCCGTTAATTCTTACGGAAGTGTTATCGGAGTAACTGCGGGCGCAAGCGACAGCGTATACAGAAACCTCCTCGGCAGCGACTACACCGCTTTAACCTTTAAAACAGCATACGACAACGCTGTGGCAAATGATGATAACGGCGGCAATGGTGGTAACGGCGGTTCCGGCGGCGGAAAAACAAACTCCTCCGGCGGCGGAAACTATACAATGGGCGCGGGCTCATCGATTTCAAACACACCTTTAAAACGCAATTTTATAGACATTGATGGTGTTGACTGGGCATCGGAAGCAATTCTCGCCCTTGCTGACAAAAACATTGTAAACGGCAAAGAAGAGAGCCTCTTTAAGCCTTATGATGAAGTAACAAGAGAAGAATTTGTAAAAATTCTCTTAGGTGCTATGAACATGGGTGGATACTCGTATACAAACCACTTTAACGACGTAAACGGTAGCGACTGGTTTGCAAAATGGGTAAACATTGCTTTTGAGCAGAACCTTTGCCAAGGCGTAGGAAACGGCAACTTCGGCGTTGGAATGAGCATTACACGTCAGGATATGGCTGTACTTGTGTACAACGCGTTAAAGCAGAAGGGATATGCTTTAACAAGCGCTCCCGAGCTTAATTTCGAAGACTCGGCCGCTATTGCCGACTATGCAAAAGAGGCTGTTGCAAATCTTGTAAGCATCGGTGCTTTAAACGGCGTCAGCGATACAACCTTCGAGCCGAGCGGCGTTGCAACACGTGCTCAGGCGGCAACGGTTATTTACAGAATAATAGATAAATTGCAATAAAGACCGCTGAAAGGAGGAAAAATCATGAACAAAACATTAAAAAAATTAGTAAGTTTAGTATTGTGCGTGTTTATGTGCGCGAGCATGTCATGCATGGTTTTGGCGGAAGAGGCCGAAAAGGTAGCGGAAGTTACATCTGTTTCTTATGATGCAGAAGTTCTCGAAGCAATGGAATTTTTGAAAATACTTGAAATTATTCCGAGCGACTACCGTGAGTTTGATATGGGCAGTGATGTTTTAAGAGCGGATTTTGCCGACTCGGTGGCACGCATTTTAAATGCCGCTACATATAACGGCACAACACCTTATTTTTACGATGTTCCCATGTCTTATTGGGCTTATCAGAGTATCAGCGCTCTTGCCGAAAGAGGCGTTATCGGCGGCTCGTCAGATAAAATTTTTAGCCCCGACGAGCGCATAAAAACAGCAGATGCATGCAAAATACTTCTCACAGCCATGGGTTATGATAAGTATGCCGCAAATAACGGCGGATATCCCACAGGATATTTAACCACCGCAAAAAGAATAGGCGTGCTTGACAATTTAAAGGTTTCCGAGTATCTTACAAGTGAAACCATGATTAAAATTTTGTACAACGCTCTCAAAACCGGAATTTTCGACGTGGTTTCCATTGAAAACGACGATGCTGTTTATTCAAAATCCGAAGACACTCTTCTTTCGATATATCACGGCATAAGATACGGTGAGGGAATAGTCCAGGGCGCAAACGGCGTAAGTTTTAATTCAAAGGGATTAAAAAGCGGCGAAGTTGAAATCGACGGTAAAGTATTCGCTTCCGAGTTTGAACTTTTCGATGCTCTCGGCGAAGACGTTGAATTTTTCTATCGCGAGGGCGTAGGTGACGACAGAGATGTTGTTATTTGGGCAAGAAAAAGCGGCGACAGCGACGTTCTCTACGTAAATGCCGACAGCGATGCACGTTTTGATGTGTCAAGTTTTAAACTTAAATATTTCGAAAACAAAAACGACACTAAAGAGAAAAACGCGGAAATTGCAAGAAATGTAATTCTTGTATACAACGGCGGCGTTGTTACAAAAAATATTGACCATTATTTCTCACTCCCCATGTACGATGTTAAACTCGTAAAAGGCGAAGGTAGGGCATATGATGTTGCTGTAATGGAATGTTACAAGAGCTTTGTTGTGGGAAGTGTTGACACGACAAAAGAAATAATATATAATAAGCATAATGCAAAAGAGTATGTGGAGCTCAGTGCGGATAAATATGATTACGTAAGCGTAACATGTGAGGGCGTGGCTCTTGGAAGTGCTTCGGAAATTCTTTCCGGCAATACCGCAAGCATATTTAAGTCTGAAGATGGCAAATATATGTACGTTAAAATTTCAAGAAGAAGTGTCAGCGGAGTGCTCGCTTCTTACAGCATCCAAGACAACGGCGCATATCTTGAAATAGGAAACGAAGACTATTTCTATCCGGATTGTAATGTGAAACTTGATGCATACCTCGGAGCAAAAGTTGATGTAAACCTTGACTTTAATTCAAGAGTTGTGCACATAGAGGCTTCAAGTTACAGCGCTACCGTGGGATACCTCATAGGTGCCGAAAAGTCTGTAAACGGTCTTGCAAATTCTGTTGACATTAAAATTCTTACCGAAGACAATGTAATATCTGTTTTCAGATGTGATGAAAAGGTTAAGATTGACGGTGTAACCTACAAAGGCAACAAGAAGATTTACGAAGTTCTCATGGCGGGAGAAGCGGCAATTAAACAACAGCTTATTGCTTTTGAAACGAATGCCGACGGTGTTATTACAAAAATCGACACCCCCTATGTAAACACGAGTGCAGGTGAAGATGCCAATACACTTCAGGCAAACGTTGAGCGCCAAAAAGGATATTGGAGAGCGAATCTCAACCACAACGGTAATATGCCCATGAATTCGTCAACGAAGATTTTCGCAATTCCTACAGATTCGAGCAACGCCGAAGATGACGATTACTCGGTTATAGGCGGATCTGCTACACCGTCTGATATTTCAAGTTGTTATGCGGCAAGCTACAAAACAAAGGAAAAAGTAGGCATTGAACAATACATTGTTTTGGAATGGGATAGAAAGGATGTTTCGCCGTCGGGATATCCCGTTATCGTGGAAGATGTGAGAAAGGTCGCAAGTGAGGACGGAGTAGCTACAACAATGGTGTACGGTTACAGGGGAGCTACAAAGATTTCCATGAAACTGGATCCGGATAAAACATTTGATACTGTTACCCCCGGAACCATAATGCGCATAGGTTACTACGGCGATACTATTGTAAGTTTGAAAAAACTTACCACTGTTGAAGACATTATAAACGGTGACAGATTGCACGAGTCTTATAACACATCGGCAACAATATACTACGGCGCGGTTGTAGACCTTGTTGACAATGTGGTAAAAATCGATACCAAAGACGACGAAAACTACGATGCGGCAGTAAATCTTGCCGGCGTTAATGTACGAGTTTGGGATGCATCGGGTCGCAAAGGAACATTGAGTTCCGGTCAAATTTCCGATATTCAACCCGGCGATTTCGTTATGGTAGGTTCCAACTATACAAATACTTCTTTTGCGGTTGTAATCAAAAGGTAAATTAATCAGTCATGAGGAGATACAATTTGTCTCCTCATGACCTGTTTATATTCCTTTCGTGTTTAAAATATTCTTTGAGAGTGATGTATATGATAAAAACAAAACAAATACGAGTAAGAGATCCGTACATCGTGCTTGCGGATGGTGTATACTATATGTACGTAAGCCGCTGTGAGAGCGATTTGGTATACTACAAAAGCGAGGATTTGAAAAACTGGGAGTTTGGCGGAAATGTTTTTGCGTTCCCCGAAAATTTTTGGGCATATACCGGTAGAGACGTGTGGGCGCCCGAAGTTCACAAATACAACGGCAAGTTTTACATGTTTGTGTCTCTTATGGGCAAAAACGGCTTAAGAGGTACTCAAATTGCTGTTTCCGAGAAACCCGAAGGCCCTTTTGTACCCGTGGCAAATCACCCGGCAACACCGATTGATGACGGCTGTATAGACGGCACCCTCTACGTTCAAGACGGTACGCCGTATATCGTATATTCGCACGACTGGCCTGATAATTTGAACGAAGAAACAAACGAGTACATGGGCGAGATTGCCGCTGTTCAATTAAGCGATGATTTAACCGAAAATGTGGGCGAACCTTGGGTGCTTTTCACTTCAAGAGAGTCTCCTATATCAAAGGCAACGCCGCATGTTATACGCGAGTTTTTGCGCTACGGCTCCGATGCGCCGTTTTTGCATAAAATGTCAAACGGTAGCATATTTCTTACTTGGTCGCCCTATCTTAACGACAATTATGTGGTTTTGGGCGCCGTGTCGGAAAGCGGAGATATACGCGGCCCATGGAAGCACCTCGAAACGTCCGTTTACGACAAAAACGGCGGTCATGCAATGCTTTTTGAAGATAAAGAAGGCAAATTGTGCATGGCGATTCACGGTCCGGAAATTCCCATGCTTGAAAGATTGCATGTGTTTGAAATGACAGAGAAAGACGGAAAACTTGAAATTTTAAATAAAGTAGACGTATAATTTCTTCGGAACCGCTTTGTGGGCGGTTCCTTTTGCTATGTTTATTTTTGATGATAATTGTGATAAAATGAAGGAAATCGCTTTCGACAATTTTCAACCGCAATTATTCATTATCGGTCAGCGACATTGACTTTACAATTATTGTAGATTTACTAAAAAGGAGCGTTAAACGTGAAAAAATGCAAAATAACAGTGATGAAAACCGCAAGATATGACGATTTAATTGAAAAATACGAAAATCCCATACAGCATGCTTGCGATTTAAAAGAAGGTCAAGTTTTTATCGCAAATGGCTGGCAAAAGCCGAGCGGCCTTTGCGACAGCGCGTGGGAGAGTATGGCGACTTTTGTTATGACGCTTTCTCACGGCGGTGAAAATTTGTACGACGGTTGGATGAAAAACAAGCGTTCGGCAATGATTTCGTGCAACGACGGTTTCAGACCTGTAAGTTTTTACATCGAAGCGCTCGACGAAGAAGCGGATGTGTGAGTTTAATGCCGAAGTTTTATGATTTGTGAAAGTTGCCTTTCAAATTGTAAATGTTTTTAAAAATTTTTCAACTCGATTACAATTATTCATGAATTACGTAAAAATATGCCGCATTGTATTGATATCGCCTCAAAAATGTGTTATCATGTACGACGGTTGGATGAAAAACAAGCGTTCGGCAATGATTTCGTGCAACGACGGTTTCAGACCTGTAAGTTTTTACATCGAAGCGCTCGACGAAGAAGCGGATGTGTGAGTTTAATGCCGAAGTTTTATGATTTGTGAAAGTTGCCTTTCAAATTGTAAATGTTTTTAAAAATTTTTCAACTCGATTACAATTATTCATGAATTACGTAAAAATATGCCGCATTGTATTGATATCGCCTCAAAAATGTGTTATCATGTACTGTAAATAAATTTTAAAAGAAGAGCTTTGCCGTATGCAAAAACCACTTCCGCATATTTTGATGCCGTTATCACGTCAAACGGTTGCCACGGAATCCTCGGTGATAAATTGGTTGCGGATTTTCCCATGGATAAAGCACAAATCGACGAAGTTGTTGATTTTATGGAAAAAGAGGGCATAGTGTATACTTTGGATAATCCCAAAGTCTGTTATTGCAACAATATGAAGTCGGAAATGTTTTTAAATTGGATAAATAAATTCGACCTTCCTTTAGATGCGTTTACGGAGAATAAAGGCATTTTTAACGACAAAATTTACAAAATAAGCGCTTTGTTTAAAAATACGCGTCAAGCTGAAGAAATGCAAAAGCGGTATGAGGGTGTATTTACGATAGATGTTCAGCCGGGAACTACTTTTGCGGACGTTACGCGATACTGCTTTAATAAGGGTACCGGCGCCAAAAGTTTCATCGAATACTATAACATTCCCTACGAAAATACCTATGCTTTCGGCGACAGCGCAAACGATATAAGCATGCTCGATGCCGTTTGTCACGGCGTGGCAATGGGTGAGCACGACCCGAGGCTAGATGACGTGTGCGAATATGTTACCGAAACCGTTTCGCGCGAGGGCATAGAAAAAGGCCTTAAACACTACAATTTAATTTGATTATATGAAAAATTTGTGATATACTATTTTTATCAGACAATCGATGATTTCACGCCATTAATTTTTTAATAACGGAGGAAGTTGGCATGCGATTTAATAATAGTTCACTTTTTGTAAATACGGGGCGAAAGCCTCTTTCGGCGATGCAAAAAAGAAAAAGAAACACAAGAAACAGCATAGTTATGGCAATTTTTGTTTCAATAATTGCGGTTCTTTGCATTTTTGTGGGGCTTATTGTTCACGTGTGGTTAAGCTATGATGAAGAGGAAAACCAAAATAACGTTCTTCTCACATCTCAGGTGCAAATCGAAGAAAAAGAAGCTGAGAAAAAAGCCGAACTAGAAAAAACAGACGATAAGAAAACCGAGGATAAAAAAGAAAAAAAGACCGAAGCAAAGAAAACGGAAACCAAAAAGAAAACCGAAACAACAACCAAGAAAACAACAAAAAGACGGCCTGCGCCCAAATATCAAACGCAGGGTAACGCCACAGAGTATACAAAGGCGGTGGATAAAGCGTTTTCTTCGCTGGACGGAACATATGCCTACGCCGTTACGAATTTGTCAACCGGCGAGCAGTACATAAACAATACCGAAAAAATTACCGACACATCGGCTCTTTGCGCTTTTCTTGTGGAATACGCATCGGCAAAAATTTACACCGGCGAGTTTGACTACGACACAAACGTTTCGGGTCACAGCGGAAACAATTTGATGAACAGCCTTATAAAAAACGGAAGCGTTGACGCGGCAAATCTTTTAATTGCCCACTTTACGCCCGCAAAATTAAACGCCTATATGGAAGCGCAAGGCTACGGTTCAACGCATTTTTCGTCGCAACTTGCCGACGGAAGCGGCGAGAGCTACACCACTGTTGCCGACGTAAGCGCGCTTGTAAAAAAGATTTACGACAAGAGCAAAATTTTTCCGTACAGCGATTTTTACAAGAGAATGAGGCAGAGCTCGGTAAATATGAGAATACGCGCCGCTTTGCCG
>CAZSIY010000004.1:0-25485 GCA_964606825.1 uncultured Oscillospiraceae bacterium
ATATGTAATAGTCGTACAGCCGGGGCAGTAGCGGCGCCCTATTCTTGCAATCCGCTATAGCAAGGGTGATATCCTTATTGAGGGTTTGAAGACAAATCAAAGTGTTTGCCGGGCGGTGTTGATAATCGGGTCTTGCGCAATAGTGGCGTGTGAACCCGGTCAGGTGAGGAATCAAGCAGCCGTAAGCATTGCTTCCTATGTGCCGTGAGGTTGCCCGGTTTGAGCTTACCGGCTGATAACGGGTTCGTTTTTCAAATTCGATTTAAGGATGTACGGCTTTTTTATTTATATCAAGGAGGAATGAGTGTGGCTTATCAAACATTGTACAGAAAATGGCGTCCGAAAACATTTGATGAAGTTGTGGGTCAGCCTCACATTACAGGTACTCTTAAAAATGAAATAATAAGCGGCAAAGTGTCGCATGCATATATTTTTACCGGCACAAGGGGCACGGGAAAAACTTCCACGGCAAAAATTTTGAGCCGTGCACTAAATTGCCTCTCTCCGAAAGACGGAAATCCCTGTAACGAATGTGACGTGTGCAAGGGAATTCTCTCCGAAACAATTCTTGACGTGGTGGAAATGGATGCCGCGTCAAACAACGGCGTTGAAAACATTCGCGATATTATAGACCAGGTGCGATATGCCACCGCAAGCAGTAAGTATAAAGTGTATATTATAGACGAGGTTCATATGCTTTCAACGGGCGCATTTAACGCTCTTTTAAAAACCTTGGAAGAACCTCCCGAACACGTGATTTTCATACTTGCAACCACGGAAATTCACAAGGTGCTCCCTACGATACTTTCACGTTGTCAGCGGTTTGATTTTAAGAATATCACCTCGGCGGAAATTGCCGAAGCGGTAGAGCGTATATTATCATACGAAAATATAACCATGGAAAAATCCGCCGCGGAATATATAGCTCAGCTCGGAAACGGCTCAATGCGTGATGCTTTGAGCATAACGGAGCAGTGCCTTGCATACAAGCCCGATAATATAACCTACGGAGATGTTACCGATATTTTGGGAACAATGGACGAAGCATTTTTATATGACATGGCATATTGTATCGCGGGCGGAGATATAAAAAATGTTCTTCTCTCTTTTAACGACTGCGTAAACAGCGGCAAAAATCCCGATAGCTTCGCCGAGGGCATGTTAAAGGTTATGAGGGAACTATTGGTGTATAAATTAGCTCCCGAGGCCGCGGATTTTACGGAACTCAAAAAAAGTCTTGCCGAAAGAACGGCGGCGGAATTTACCGATGAAAAAATCGTGCGTTGCATAGAGGTTTTAAGCGAACTTATTCGCGATTTAAAATTTGTTTCTTCACCGAGAATTTTGGTTGAGTGCACTTTGGTTAGGCTAGCGGCGCCTCAGTTTGACACCGCGCCCGAGAATCTCTTAAACAGGCTTACAGAGCTTGAAAAGAAAGTTTCTTCGGGAAACTTTTCAAGCGCTGTGCCTACGAGGCAAATTTATCGACACGAGCTTGCTCACGAGCCCCAAATTGTGCCCGAAAGGCAAAAAAATGCTGAGAAAGAGAAAGAAAACAGCATTAATGTGAATATGAACTTCGCTCCTGCAAACAGCACGGAAAACGGCGAAATATCCGACGTGGTTGGCGCGTGGAATGAGATAAAAGCGGGGCTTCAAGAAGCGGGAAAACTAAGGGCGTTTGTAAATCTTTTTGGGGTGAATCCCAAAGAAGAGCAAGGAAAACTCGTGTTGCCTTTCAGTGATAAAGAGGCGATGAAAACCGTTTCCGAAGCTGAAAACATTGCCGCGCTTGAGGGCATTATATATGATATGTTTTCAAAAAACGTTAAGGTGACGTGCGTTTTCGAAAGTGGCGACAGTATGCCGAAATCTTCCGAAAACAGCGATATTTTCAGAAGCGTGGAGAATTTAAGCGGAAAATTTCCGAAAAACTTTAAAATCGATTGATGCAAAAGTTGACAAAAATCGCATACAGTGGTATAATACACCTTATTTATCATTTTTTTGCTTGTGATTTAACTTATGAGTAAAAAAGAGAATTCGGAGGAAAAAAGATGGCTGGAATTTGTATAGTCGGATTTGGATGTATAGGTTCGGGAACCTATGAAATAATAAGAAAAAATGCGCAGAGTATAGAGCGCAGATCCGGTGAAAAAACCGATATTAAATATATTGTTGATATAAGAGATTTTTCGTCACACGAGGAGAGCCGGCTTTTTACCGACGATTTTAACAAAGTATTAAATGACGATGAAGTAAGCATTGTGGTAGAAACCATGGGCGGCTTGGAGCCTGCCTATACTTACACAAAGGCGGCGCTCGAAAAAGGCAAAAGCGTAGTTACTTCAAATAAGGAACTTGTGGCAATAAAAGGCGATGAACTTTTTGAAATTGCCGCATCTCACGGCGTAAAATACCTCTATGAGGCGAGTGTGGGCGGCGGAATACCGATAATAAGACCGATGCTTACAAGTCTCTGCGCAAACGAAATCGAAGAGATTTCCGGTATACTCAACGGTACCACAAACTATATTTTAACAAAAATGTTCAAAGAGGGCAATTCCTTTGACGATGCACTTAAAACAGCGCAGGAACTCGGATATGCCGAGAAAAATCCATCTGCCGATGTTGACGGATTTGACACCGGAAAAAAGATATCAATTCTTTCTTCGATGGTAATAGGAAAGAAAGTAAATTACGAAGATGTTCACACTGTGGGCATTACCTCGGTTACATCGGAAGATACAAAATATGCCGAACATATGGGATATTCGATAAAACTCATGGGTAGATTTAAAGATACGGCCACCGGTTACGAAGTGTTTGTAGAGCCGATGTTCGTTGAAAACTCAAATCCTCTTGCGGGCGTTGAAGATGTGTTCAACGGAATACTCGTAAGCGGCAACATGCTTGGAGATGCAATGTTTTATGGCCGCGGTGCGGGCAAACTTCCCACGGCAAGTGCAGTTGTGGCGGATATTATTGAGGCTGTCCGTGATAAAAACGGTGTTCCGAGCGTTCCTTGGGCGCCTTGTGATGAGAAAATTGTAAAAGATTACGAAAAGACAGAAGGAAAATTCTTTGTGAGAATACACGGCGACAAAAACGCCAAACCGCAAATTTGCTCAAATGAAGTTTTCATACAAGACGGCGAATATGCCTTTATTACGGATTGCATGAGCGTTTGCGAGCTTGAAAAAGCGCTTGAGGGCTTTGATGTTAAGAGCCGTTACATGCTTTTTTAAACAACATATCGGGAGGTAGGTATGGTTACTGTCAGAGTGCCGGCATCAACGGCAAATATAGGCCCCGGCTTTGATTGCCTCGGAATTGCATTAAATTTGTACAATACCGCTGAGTTTGAATTAACCGACGGCGGACTTCAAATAGATATAAAAGACAGCGCTACGTATATTCCCGTAAACGAGAACAACTATGTATATGTCGGATTTAAAAAAGTTTTTGACGAGGCGGGCAAAAAGTTTGACGGCGTGCATATTTCGCTCAAAAGCGACATTCCGGTTACTCGCGGCCTCGGCAGTAGTTCGGCAAGCATCGTACTCGGGCTTATGGGGGCAAACAAAATTTTAAACGACAGGTTTACGCCTGAGGAAATTTTATACATGGCATATGAAATAGAGGGTCACCCGGACAATGTGGCACCGGCGCTTTTTGGCGGTTTTACGGTTGCCGTGCCGGAGAGAAGGCGCATTGTTTGCACAAAAACAGATGTTCCAGCGGATCTTACTTTCGCGGCGATGATACCTGATTTTTACTTTGCCACAAAAAAATCAAGGGGTATGCTTCCTAAATACGTTCCGCTTCGAAGTGCATCATACAACGTGGCTCACGCGGCGCTCCTCACTTCGGCGTTTTCAAATGGAAATTATGAACTTTTGAGAACGGCGGTTCGCGACAGACTTCACCAAAAATACCGTTTTTCGAAAATAAGAAGCGGCGAATACATAATACGAAGTGCCAAACGATACGGCGCGCTTTGCGGTTATTTAAGCGGCGCCGGGCCTACAATTATAGCAGTGGTAGATAAAGAGTCTGAACTTTTTAAAGAGCAGATGAATAATCTTATAAAAGCCAACCTTTCAGGCTGGAGCCTTAAACTTTTAAAGGCAGACAATGATGGGGCGGTTTATATTTAATTGTGTTTTATGCACAAGCAAGGAGGTTGGATTTTTTGAGTTTAATAGTACAAAAATTCGGAGGATCTTCGGTAGCCGATGCCGAGCGCGTGATGAACGTGGCAAGGCGCGTTGTTGAAACCCAAAAGGCGGGTAATTCCGTGGTTGTGGTAGTTTCCGCACAGGGTGATACCACCGATGATTTGATTGAAAAGGCACAGGAAATAAATTCCAAAGCTTCGAAGCGCGAAATGGATATGCTCCTTTCAACGGGTGAGCAAATTTCAATTTCACTTTTGGCGATGGCAATTCAGAGCCTCGGAGTGGGAGCTGTATCTCTCACAGGTTGGCAAGTGGGCATGCAAACTGATGCCAATTACAGTGCCGCAAGAATTAACAAGGTTGACGGTGAGCGCATAAGAAAAGAGCTTGACTCAAACAACATTGTAATCGTTGCGGGATTTCAGGGAATTAACACCTATGGTGACATAACCACTCTCGGCAGAGGCGGTTCCGATACAACGGCAGTTGCAATAGCGGCGGCTCTTCATGCGGACCTTTGCGAGATATATACCGATGTTGACGGCGTATATACGGCAGACCCTAGAATTGTTCCCGATGCAAAAAAACTTGACGATATATCTTTTGACGAAATGTTGGAGCTTGCAAGCCTCGGCGCTAACGTGCTTCACAATCGCTCAGTTGAAATGGCTAAAAAATACAATGTGAAAATGTCTGTACGTTCCAGTCTTAACAAAAATCCCGGAACGTATGTTAAGGAGGAAAGCAAAGTGGAAAAAATGTTGGTAAGAGGCGTTGCAAGAGATAACGACGTTGCACGTATTGCTCTTTTGAGCGTTAAGGACGAGCCGGGAATGGCATTTAGAATATTCTCGCTTCTTTCAAAAAATCAAATCAATGTTGATATAATACTTCAGTCAATCGGCAGAGAGGGATTAAAAGACATTAGTTTCACCGTAAGCGAGTCCTGCCTTGAGAAAGCGGCTGAAATACTCGAAGCCGAAAAGGATTACATCGGATACGAAGAGATGAAAACTTCCAAAGAGTATTCGAAAGTTTCCATAGTGGGTTGCGGAATGGTAAATAATCCCGGTGTTGCAAGTAAGATGTTTGAAGCGCTTTACGATGCAAACATCAATATTCACATGATATCCACTTCGGAGATAAAAGTTTCCGTGCTTGTGAGCAGGAAGAACGCCGACAGAGCGGTAAGAGTTATTCACGACAGCTTTAATTTGGCGTAAGACATATAGATAGCATAAACAAAGTTTGGGGAGCACCTGCAGCTTAGCATTACTAAAACGGTTGCAAGTGTTCCCCGATTAATGTTGAATGAGGAGTATATAAATGGCTCATTTTGATACAAACGATAATGTTCAAAACAGAATTGAAGGAAGAAACCCCGTTCTCGAAGCCATGAAATCCGGCAGAGAAATCGACAAAATTTTGGTTCAGTCCGGAGAGAAAAACGGATCTTTGAAAAAGATAATCGCCGTTGCAAAAGAGAAAAAAATCGTGGTTACGGAAACCGATAAAAAGCGCCTTGATGCGCTGAGTGTTACCCATTCCCACCAGGGAGTTATAGCTTTTGCCGCGGCAAAAAGCTACTCTTCCGTGGAAGATATTTTGCGCCTTGCCGAAGAAAAAGGACAAAAACCTTTTGTTGTTATTGCCGACGATATAACAGACCCGCACAACCTCGGTTCGGTTATAAGAACGGCAAATGCCGCGGGAGCTCACGGCATAATAATTCCAAAGAGAAACTCGGTGGGTCTTAGCCCTGTTGTTGAAAAAACAAGCGCCGGTGCTTTGGAGTTTACCCCCGTCGCAAGAGTGAGTAACCTCGCAAGCACGATTGACATGCTTAAAAAGAAGAATATTTGGGTTGTTGGAGCCGATATGGATGGCGACGAAACTATATATACCCACGATTTTTCGGGAGCTGTGGCAATTGTTGTAGGTTCTGAGGGCAAAGGAATATCAAGACTTGTTAAAGAAAAATGTGACTTTATTGTGCGTATACCGATGCTCGGAGAAATAAATTCGCTAAACGCCTCGGTTGCGGCATCGCTTATGATGTACGAGGTTGTTCGTTCAAGAGAGAGTTAAGGAGAGGATAAGTATGAAAAAGGCGGTTGTTACTGTTTTGGGAAAAGACAAAGTAGGCATAATAAGTTCCGTCAGCAGTGCTCTATGCAAGCACAATGTAAATATTTTGGACATTTCTCAAACTATTTTGCAAGACATGTTTACCATGATGATGATAGTGGACGTGGAAAATTCGGGCCTGAAAGTTGCACAGCTTTCCGAAGAACTTGCCGCTGTGGGCAAAGAGCTCGGAGTTGAAATAAAAATACAGCTTGAAGATATTTTTCAGGCAATGCACAGAATATAAGAGGTGATGGTATGATAAACAGATTTGAAGCATACGAAACACTTCGAATGATAGAAAATGAGCATCTTGACGTGAGAACCGTTACAATGGGCATTTCACTTCTTGATTGCATTGACTCAAATTCCGATAAGGCTTGCGAAAAAATTTATAATAAGATTACTCGCAGCGCAAAAGATTTGGTTAAAGTGGGCGAGGATATAGAAAGCGAATTCGGTATTCCCATAATAAATAAAAGAATATCCGTAACTCCTATATCGCTCATTGCCGGCGCAAGCGAGGCTACCGATTACGTTAAATACGCAAAAACGCTCGACCGTGCTGCAAAGGACGTGGGCGTAAATTTCATAGGTGGATTTTCGGCACTTGTACATAAAGGATTTACCAAGGGCGACGAAATACTTATAAAGTCAATTCCGCAGGCACTTGCTCAAACGGATATTGTGTGTTCTTCGGTAAATGTGGGAAGCACAAAAGCCGGAATAAACATGGATGCCGTAAAGACAATGGGCGAAGTGATAAAAGAGGCGGCAAGCCTTACCGCCGAAAATGACGGTTTCGGTTGCGCAAAGCTTGTTGTGTTTGCAAATGCCGTTGAAGATAACCCCTTTATGGCGGGCGCTTTTCACGGCGTGGGTGAGGCCGATTGCGTGATAAACGTAGGCGTAAGCGGCCCCGGCGTTGTAAAATGCGCTCTTGAAAAAGTAAAAGGAGCCGATTTTAACACCGTTGCGGAAACCATAAAGAAAACCGCGTTTAAAGTTACCAGAATGGGTCAACTTGTAGCGCGCGAGGCTTCGCAAAGACTCGGAGTGCCTTTTGGCATCGTTGATTTGTCGCTTGCGCCCACACCTGCAATAGGTGACAGTGTGGCGTATATTTTAGAGGAAATGGGCATTGAAAAGTGCGGTGCGCACGGAACAACTGCCGCGCTTGCTCTTTTAAACGACGCTGTAAAAAAAGGCGGCGTATTTGCTTCTTCCTCGGTCGGCGGATTGAGCGGAGCTTTTATCCCCGTAAGCGAAGATGCGGGAATGATATCCTCGGCATCATGCGGAGCGCTTTCTCTTGAAAAATTGGAGGCCATGACGTGCGTTTGCTCCGTAGGTCTCGATATGATAGTAATTCCGGGAGATACCCCCGCTTCTACGATTTCGGCAATTATTGCCGATGAGGCGGCGATAGGTATGATAAGCAATAAAACCACGGCTGTGCGAGTTATCCCGGCGCCCGACAAAAATGTGGGCGATGTTGTGGAGTTCGGCGGACTTTTGGGCACAGGACCTGTTATGGAAGTAAGCAAATACAGCAGTGAAGAGTTTATCAGCCGCGGCGGAAGAATACCCGCCCCCATACACAGTTTAAGAAATTAGGAGATGATACAGTTGACCGGCGACATTATTTCTAAGTTGTTAGAAACTGAAAAAAGAGCTCAGTCGATAATTTCCGAAGCGGAAAAACGCAGGAAAAACATCGATGATGAAATCCGTGTTGAAACGGAAAAAATGGAAAATGAGTATTTAAAAAAAGTGCAGCAAAGGGTTGACAAGGTGTTTGAATTTGAAAAAGACAGCGCCGAAAAGCGCTTGGGAGAACTTAGCAAAAACACCGAAAGCGCCATAGAACAGCTCGACCGAACTTATGCGCAAAACAAACAAAAATGGCTTGATGACCTTTATAAAAAAGCAATAGGGTAGGGGGTTATTATGAGTGCAGTTATGAGAAATTCCGCCATAGCCGCTAAAATAGCATGCATGAGTTCAAAAATGCTAACCTACGATGATTACAGGCAAATGGCGGATATGAAAAATGTTTCACAGGTAGCTTCGTACCTGAGGAACAATACCCAATACGGCGATGTGCTTGAGGGTTTCAACGAAACAAATGCGCATCGTGAGCCTCTTGAGCTTGTTTTGAAAACAACATTGGTTGATGATTTTGAAAAATTATACGGCTTTGCCGACCATCACCTAAAGGATTTTCTTGACAAGATTCTCATGTTCTATGAAGTTGAGGCAATAGAACATGTTGCGCACAGTGTGTACAACAGAAATTCTGCAGACGAAAAACTCGGCGAATTTTTAAAGCGCCATATCGATGTGGATTTGGAACTGTTGTCTTCGGCAACAAACCTTGAAGAATTTGCTAAGTCACTTAGCAATACCCAGTATTACAAAGCGTTTTCGCTTGTGGAGAAGAGCCACGGCTCACTCAGCGTGTTTGATATAGAAACGGCGCTCAATATTTATTGCTATACCGTTGTTATGAAAAGCATAAAAAACATACCCGCAAACGAGCAGGAAAATGCCAGAGCTTTTTACGGAACCATAGCCGATATTATGAATTTGCGAACGCTTCTTCGAATGAAAAGCAATTTCGGGCGCGACAGCGAATACATTTACAGCAGTATTATTCCGTACAATTACAGGCTTAAAAAGGAAGAAATAGCCAAAATCGCAAACGAGAGTGATGTAGAAAAGCTGAAAATCATGATATCTTCCGGCGCGTACGGAAACATTTTCAAGGATGATTTTTATGAAATAAACATTGCAAGGTATATTTTTACTATGTCAAAGCGTTTCATAAGAAGGCATCCTTACAATTATGTGAGTATAAGCAGTTATTTTAAAATAAAAGAAACAGAGATTAAAAATATTTTTTCGGTTATAGAGGGAATAAGGTATTCACTGGAACCCGAGAAAATATTGAGCTACGTAGTAATTTAGAAAGGAGGTCTTTTTTGTGGGAATAAAGAAAATGAACCTTGTTACCGTTGTAGGGCCTAAGGGCGACTATGACGATATTATAAAAAATCATATTTGCGGGAAAAAAATTCATCCCGAAAACGCAATGAACGCTTTAGATAACGTAACGGATTTAAGACCGATGGACGCACTTAATCCTTACGCTGATAAGTATAAGGTGTTTTCAGAACTTTTAGACGGATATGACATAAGCAAGGTTAAATGTGACGGCAATGAAACGAGAGAAGCTGTGGATAGCTGTCTTGCCGAATTGTCGGACAAGAAAAAACAACTAAACGAAAAAGAAGGCGAACTGGGAGGTGTAATCACCTCGGACAGTGAGGTTTTAAATCAAATAGAGCCTATAATGTTGTTTTCAGAACTTTTAGACGGATATGACATAAGCAAGGTTAAATGTGACGGCAATGAAACGAGAGAAGCTGTGGATAGCTGTCTTGCCGAATTGTCGGACAAGAAAAAACAACTAAACGAAAAAGAAGGCGAACTGGGAGGTGTAATCACCTCGGACAGTGAGGTTTTAAATCAAATAGAGCCTATAATGTCTTTGGATATGGACCTTGCAACGCTCGGAAACTTTGAGTTTATAAAAATCAAATTCGGAAAACTTCCGAAAGACAGCTACAAAAAACTCAATATGTATATGGACAATTTGGAGGCTGTGTTTGTTTACGGTCAGGAAGATAAAGATTATGTTTGGGGCATGTATTTTACAACAGAGTCTTGCTTGGAAAAAGTTGAAAAAGTGTTTGCTTCGCTTTATTTTGAACCGATATCCACAAATGCAAAATGGAGCGGAACCGCAAAAGAGGTAAAAGAAAAAATTTCCCGGGAAATATCCGAGTGTAAGAAAAAGCGTGTGCAGTGCGAAAAAGATTATTCGGACTACATAAATGAAAATATGGCAAAAATAGCCGCTTGCTACAAAACTATGGAAAAACTCTATACGGCGGGGGAACTGAGGCGTTATTGCGCAAAAGACAATTCGGACTTTTATCTGACGTTTTGGGCAGACTGTAAAACGCTCAAAGCTATTGATGATGAATTTAAAGATGACGACAGAGTTATGGTGTCTTATGAAACGGCAGCAAAAGTGCCTTCTCACTTAACTCCGCCGACGTGTCTTAAAAATAATCCTATATTTAAGCCCTTTGAGTTCTTTATAAAGATGTACGGATTGCCGGCTTACAATGAGATTGACCCGACCCCGATAGTTGCGATTACTTATATTCTTATGTTCGGCATAATGTTCGGTGATGCTGGTCAGGGTTTGGTTATGGCGATAGGCGGATTTCTTTTGTATAAACTTAAGAAAATGGATCTCGGCGCCATTATAGGAATGGTGGGAATAAGTTCCACCGTGTTCGGATTTCTTTACGGTTCGGTGTTCGGATTTGAAGAAATAATCACCAAAACAGTTCTTATAAGACCTATGGAGAATATTATGACGATGCTCATTGCCGCCATTGCCTTCGGACTTTTGATAATTGTTATGGCGATGATTGTAAACCTCGTAAATGCGATAAAGCAAAAGAACATAGGAAAGTTTTTGTTCAGTCAAAACGGAATTGCAGGAATGTTATTCTATTTGGCAGTGATTTTCGGCGTTATCATGATGTTTATGAAGAGGAACGTGTTTACCGTAGCCTACAACATTGTGTTTATCGTTTTGCCGCTTCTTATGATAATGTTCCAGTCGCCGCTTACGCGCCTTGTTGAAAAGAAGAAAAAACTTTTTGACGGCAGTAAAGGCGAGTTTATTTTGGAAAACTTGTTTGAACTTTTCGATATTGTATTGAGCTTTGTAACAAATACCATTTCTTTCGTAAGAGTGGGCGCGTTTGCGTTAAACCACGTGGGAATGATGAGCGTTGTGTTTATCTTCTCAAAAATGGCAAGCGGCGTTACAAGCGCTGTGGTAATTGTTTTGGGAAACATAATTGTTATGGGCCTTGAAGGACTTATTGTGGGAATTCAGGTTCTTAGATTGGAATTTTACGAAATATTCTCACGTTTTTATGACGGAAGCGGAAGAGAATTTAAAACCATTACGAAAAATTAATTCAGGAGGTATTTAAAAATGATTACAATTATTAGTGTTTTGTTGGTGTTGAGTATTGCTGTTCCTTTCGGTGTTTATTTTATAAATAAAACCGAGAAAACCGGAAAATGTGCCCTTGTGGTAAATATTTCCACATTTTTTACAACTCTTCTTACGGCAACTGTTTCCATGTTTGTCACAGCTTTTGCGGCAGGAAACGGAGCAGATTCAATCGGTATAGGTAGCGGTCTTGCATACATTGCGGCAGCATTGGTTACCGGTCTTTCCACAGTAGGTGCGGGTATCGCCGTAGCTTCTGCGGCAAGTGCGGCAATCGGCGCTGTAAGCGAAGACCCCAAAGCAATGGGTAAAGCTCTTATTTTCGTTGCTCTTGCGGAAGGTATAGCTCTTTATGGACTTTTGGTATCGTTTACAATTCTTAACGCATTGTCCTGAGGAGTGACTTCATATGAAATTGTATCTTATAAGCGACAACGTAGATACTCAAATTGGCTTGCGCCTTGCGGGTATCGAAGGCGTTGTTGTGCATGAGAGTGACGAGCTTAAAAGAGCGCTTGACTATGCTTTAACGCATGAGGAATATGCAATTGTGCTTATTACGGAAAAACTCGCAAAGAAGTTTCCCGAAATGCTTAAAAATGTAAAACTCAATTGCTACAAGCCGCTTATTGTGGAAATTCCCGACCGCCACGGCTCGGGAAGAGGAGCAGACTCGATTACCTCGTATGTAAGCGAAGCTATCGGACTTAAAATTTGAAGTTAGCTCGGCTATGCTAAGAAAGGGTGAATACATTGTTGACAATGGACGAAAAACTCGAACGTTTTATAAGGCTTGCCCTTACGGAAGCGGCCGCAAAACGTGACGGTATAATAGAAGAAACCGAAAGTTATAAAGCAAAAGAACTTTCGAAAGCCGAAGATAAATGCCTCGAAAAGGCGTACAAAGCCGTTCAACACGGTGCGTCTGAAGCGAGAAAAGAGCACGACAGAATTATTGCCATGGAGCCTATTGAAAGCAAAAAGAAGCTCCTTGCCCACAGAGAAAAATTGACAGATACTTTGTTTGACGAATTACTTGCTAAAATCAAAGATTTTAAAGAGAGCCCCGAGTACGCCGAATTTTTGTATGGCAAAATCGAAGAGGCCGTAGCTGAGGTGGGCGAAGGTAAGAAAATTGTATTTTTGGATAAATCCGACGAAAAGTTTTTATTCAAAATAAAAGAAAAGTTTTCTTGCGACGCTCTTTTAACCGACGGCATAATCGGCGGCGCAATCGTGGAAAACGTTGATGCGAAAAAAATCAGCAATAATTCTTTAAGCGATAAAATCGACGATTTGCGTTCGGGATTTTTAAGTGAAACTAAGTTTTCAATATATTAAAAGCAGGTGTTCATATGGCAAACAACGGATATATTTACGGGATTAACGGTCCTGTTGTAACTGTACGCGGTACAGATGAACTTACCATGATGGAAATGGTAAAGGTAGGTAGCCTTGAGCTCATCGGCGAGGTTATCGGAATAGATGATGATAAAACAATAGTTCAGGTTTACGAGGATACAACTTCCGTTAAAGTAGGCGAACCGGTAATTTCAACGGGTTCTCCCATGTGCGTTACATTGGGTCCCGGAATAATAGGTTCAATATATGACGGAATACAAAGGCCTCTTAAAACCCTTGAAGAAGCTACCGGCTTTTTTATAGGAAGAGGCGCAAAAACAGCTTCTTTAGATGAAAAACAGCTCTGGAAAACCAAAATTTGCGTAAAAGTCGGCGATAAAGTAAGTGGCGGCACTGTTGTGGCAAACGTTGGTGAAACTGCATCAATAGTGCATAAAATTATGGTTCCACCCGATATTTCCGGGGTAATAAAATCGGTTAAAAACAATGGCGAATACTCGGTTTGCGATGTTATAGCCGTTGTGGAAGATGAAAACGGAGTTGAGCATGGAATAACTCTTTGTCAGAAATGGCCTATAAGAACTCCGCGCCCGTATACCGAAAGAAAGCCATTGGATATTCCGCTTGTAACGGGTCAGCGTATTATGGACACGCTTTTCCCGATTGCAAAAGGCGGAACGGCGGCAATACCCGGCGGCTTCGGAACAGGAAAGACAATGAGCCAGCACCAGCTTGCAAAGTGGTCCGATGCGGATATCATAGTATATATCGGATGCGGCGAGCGCGGTAACGAAATGACTCAGGTTCTTGAAGACTTTTCAAAATTGGTAGACCCGAGAACGGGTAAATCCCTCATGGACAGAACTGTTCTTATTGCAAACACTTCCAATATGCCCGTTGCGGCAAGAGAAGCGTGCATATATACAGGCATTACTCTTGCCGAGTATTATAGAGACATGGGATATCATGTGGCAATTATGGCAGACTCCACGTCCCGATGGGCGGAAGCACTTCGTGAAATTTCGGGAAGACTTGAAGAGATGCCCGCGGAAGAAGGCTTCCCGGCATATTTGCCCTCAAGACTTTCGTCTTTTTACGAAAGAGCCGGCATGGTTGACAATTTAAATGGAACAAAGGGTTCTATTACAATTATCGGTGCTGTTTCCCCTCAGGGTGGTGATTTTTCCGAGCCGGTAACTCAAAACACAAAGAGATTTATAAGATGTTTTTGGGCGCTTGATAAAAATCTTGCATATCAAAGACACTACCCAGCGATAAATTGGCTTAACAGTTACAGTGAATATAACGACGATTTAACGCCTTGGTATACGAAAAACATAAGCGAAGATTTCCCCGAGACAAAGTCGAGAATACTTTCGATTTTGGGCGAAGAGAGCTCTCTTATGGAGATAGTAAAGCTCATCGGAGCCGACGTTCTTCCGGACGACCAAAAACTCATTTTGGAAATTGCATCGGTTATCCGTGTGGGATTTTTGCAGCAAAATGCTTTCCATAAGGTAGATACTTATGTTCCCATGCAAAAGCAATACAGAATGATGAAAACCATTCTTCACCTTTACGACAGAAGTATGGAGCTTGTAGTTTTGGATTGCCCGGTTTCGGAAATTAAGCGTTCGGGAATATTTTCAAAACTTGTAAGTGTTAAATACGACGTAGGCAATGATGACATGAGTGTGTTTGACAATTATGTTAAAGAAATTAATGATATTTGCAATGCACTTTATCAAAGATACTCGAAGTAGATATTTTTTAGGAAAGGAGAAAGCAAATGTCAGTAGAGTACATGGGATTTAGCGAAGTAAACGGACCGCTTGTCGTGTTGGATGGAGTTTCCGGGTGCGGTTATGAAGAAATAGCCGAGATAACAATGGACAACGGCGAGAAAAGACTTGGCCAAATCATAAAAATAGAGGGCGATAAAGCCGTTTTACAGGTGTTTGAAGGCACCTCGGGTATATCTCTTGTAAACAGCCGTTCAAGACTTACCGGAGAACCGCTTAAAATTCCGCTTTCAAAAGAAATTCTCGGAAGAGTGTTTAATGGTATAGGAAAGCCGATAGACGGCTACGGTGACATTTATCCCGAAAAATACGAAAGCGTTACAGGAAGGCCCATAAATCCCGTTTCCCGCGAATATCCGCGAAACTATATTGAAACGGGTATCTCTGCGATAGACGGCCTCACAACGCTTATCAGAGGGCAAAAACTACCCATATTTTCCGGAAACGGTTTGTCTCACGACAAACTTGCCGTTCAAATAGCAAAACAGGCAAAAATCGCCGATGAAGACGGCTCGGAATTTGCAATTGTCTTCGGCGCTATCGGCGTAAAGCACGACGTTGCGAATTATTTCAAGCGCGCCTTTGCCGAAAGCGGCGTTTTGGAAAGAGTGGTAATGTTTTTAAACCTTTCAAACGACCCTGTAATAGAAAGAATAGTTACGCCTCACGCGGCTCTTACTGCGGCGGAATATTTGGCGTTTAATCACAATATGCATATCTTGGTAATCCTAACCGATATAACTTCTTATGCGGAGGCGCTTCGTGAAATTTCGTCGTCAAAAGGCGAAATTCCATCAAGAAAAGGCTTCCCGGGATATTTGTATTCGGATCTTGCGTCTTTGTATGAGAGAGCCGGTATGATAAGAGGTGTAAACGGCTCGGTAACTCAAATACCGATACTTACCATGACAAACGATGATATAACTCACCCAATTCCCGACCTTACAGGATACATCACCGAAGGTCAGATTGTTCTCGACAGAAAACTTCATCAACAGGGCATTTATCCTCCGGTGAGTATTTTACCCTCACTTTCACGTCTTATGAAAGACGGCATTGGCGCAGGCTACACCCGCGAAGACCACTGGGATGTCGCAAACCAGCTTTTTGCGGCGTATGCCAAGGTTCAAGATGTAAAAGCGCTTTCGTCGGTAATAGGTGAGGATGAACTTTCCGAAACCGACAAATTATATATGAAGTTCGGCAAGGAGTTTGAAAACAACTTCATCTCTCAAGGTTTCGATGAGTCTCGCACGGTAATCGAAACTTTAAACCAGGGTTGGAAACTTCTTAAAATACTGCCCAGAGAAGAACTTGATAGAATAGATACCAAATTGCTCGACAAATATTACGGCGGAGGAGAGGATTTATAGTGGATATGACGCTTTTTCCCACCAAGGGAAATCTGATTATAGCTAAAAATGCTCTCAAGCTGTCACGTCAGGGGTATGACCTGCTTGACAAAAAGCGAAATATTCTCATACGTGAAATGATGCTTTTAATAGACAGGGCTCAAGATATTCAGTCAAAAATAGATAGCGCATACAGCGAAGCCTACGCCGCTTTGCAAAATGCGAATATTTCGATGGGAATAACCCGAGTTATGGAAATTGCGGAGTGCATAGAGGTAGATGATACTTTAGACATCAAATATCGCTCCGTAATGGGCGTTGAAATTCCCGAGGTGGAAAGCCTAAACAAGTACGAAAGCGCTTGCTATGACCTTTTTAACACGTCAAGCCAGCTCGACGTTGCGTACGTGCAGT
Organism: uncultured Oscillospiraceae bacterium; assembly: GCA_964606825.1. Classification (GTDB taxonomy): domain Bacteria; phylum Bacillota; class Clostridia; order UMGS1810; family UMGS1810; genus CAKSIN01. Next base: position 16,346 of record CAZSIY010000004.1, read on the forward strand.
TTTCTCTTGTAAAAAAACTTACAATAGAGCTTGCCGCCGTTGAAAATTCAGTCTATCGCCTCGCCGAAAACATAAAGAAAACCCAAAAAAGAGCCAATTCGCTCAAAAACGTAAATATCCCCAAATACGAGGAAATGGTTTCTTCCATAACAAATTACCTGGAAGAAAAGGAACGAGAGGATTTTACGCGTTTAAAGGTTATAAAACATCAAAACGAACAAAAAAACGATTAGAAGGGCGTTTTTATGCTTAAAATCAATGAAGTAATAATAGTTGAAGGAAATTACGACAAAGCCAGGCTTACAAATATCGTTGATGCGGTGATTATAGTAACCGACGGTTTTATGATATTCAAAGACCGAAAAAAGGCGGAAATGATTAAAAACCTTGCCGACAAAAAGGGCGCGATAATCTTTACCGATAGCGATGCTGCAGGGTTTAAGATAAGAAATTACCTAAAAAACATTCTCCGCGGCAAAAATGTGCGTCACGCGTATATTCCGGATATAAAAGGCAAGGAAAAACGAAAAAATCATTCCTCAAAGGAGGGTTTTTTGGGCGTAGAGGGCGTGGATGACGATATAATAATAACCGCCCTTAAAAACGCAGGTTATTCCGATGTGGGCGAAAAGTGCGAAAAATCCGTTACCAAAGCCGATTTGTATTCCGACGGCCTTTGCGGCGGTGTGGAAAGTTCTCAAAGGAGAGAGGCTTTTAAAAAGCTTTTGTGCCTTCCCAAGCACCTTTCGGCAAATTCTCTTGTAGATGTTGTAAACAGCCTTTACAGCTATGACGAATACAAGGAATTTATAAAAAAACTTGACGAATAATATCGTTTTTTTGACCTGTTTCTTCTATTATATATGTGTTTTGTTTTTACGCTGAAAAACGAGCTCAATATAATGCATCGATTTTTGAAAGAAGTCGGTGCATTTTTCGTTTTATTTTCTTTTGAAAATTCGTAATTTCGCTTTTTAAAATTAAAAATACACATGCAATCATGTTCGGAATATCGTATTCTTAGCATAAACATGCAACATAATGTTTGTTATATTTAAAAATATCCTCGTAAATCAAGCGGTTGTCGACAAATTTTTAATGATTTTCATGTGTCGAAAGAGAAACAAAATTCAAAAAATCAGGTTGATTTAATATGATTTTCGAGGCGGAGAACTATATATGGGCATAATTTAAATTTACTACACTGCATATTGATGTTAACGGTTATTAAATTTTGTAAATTCTGCACAAAGTTTACGGCGAATGTAATAATTTTGTAATTTTTGATTAATATAATATTGTTGCGCAAAAAACCGTCTTTAAAAGTTTTATTCGGCGTTTGGGGCGTTTTTTGTTAAAAATGTTGAAAGTGTCAAAATGGCTCGTGAATTTTGTGGGATATGCACAACGATTTTTTGTCGCCGATTTGACAAAAAAAAGATTTTGCCCTAAAATGGACGACGAACGCAAGGCAAAATCTATTAAGGAGGAAATATATGTTTTCAGATATTTTTGCAGAGTTAAAAAACAAAGTGTCATTTTTGTCTGAGCATACAGTTCGCCGCAATAGAGATATTTATGATGTGTTTAAGAAGATGGTACATTCAAGAGGCAAGGCTTCGGCTGTTGTTACCGCCGTGTTTGCTTTGGCTGTTACCGTAACGTATGCGGCACCTCAGTATTACGAGGTAAGCATTGTAGACGGCGACCACCACATTGAAGTGTCATCTGCAAGAACAACGGTTGCTGATTTGCTTGCAAGTTCGGGCATCGATATCTCTCAGTATGACATAGTCTCGCCCGAAAGAGACAGCTATATCAGCTCATCACAAACGGTTGTTGTTCAAAGAGTCAGAAAGGTCACTGTTGACGTTGCCGGAAAATCCGGAGTTTATATGACCACCGCGGAAACAGTCGGCGAATTTCTTGACGAAAAAGGCTTTGATATTAATTACTACGATATTGTCAGTCTGCCTTTGGAAACGAAACTCGAAAAAGATACCGAGCTTTCGGTTGTAAAGGTAATCAAGCGAATTGAAAGAGTTGAAAGGGCAGTTCCTTTCAATACCAGAACAATTCGTGACACATCTATGAGTATTTCGGACAGTTCAGTTTCCGTAAAAGGTGTAGCGGGAATTGACTGCGACACTTATGAGGTTTTATTGTACGACGGTGTGGAAGTTAAAAGAGATTTAATTTCTACCGAGCGCACGAGAGAACCTGTTGACGAGGTGAAAGTTGTAGGTACAAGAGGCGGTAAAGTAACCGAGAAAGGCGATAATTTCAGTTATTCTAAAGTTATTAACTGCAACGCCACTGCTTACGACCTTTCTTTCCAAAGTTGCGGAAAGCGCCCGGGTCAGTCGGGATACGGAATAACCGCAAGCGGAACTCACGCACAGTATGGTACTGTTGCCGTTGACCCACGCGTTATACCTCTCGGCACCAGAATGTATATCGAATCTGCCGACGGCAGTTTTGTGTACGGGTATTGCGTTGCCGAAGATACCGGCGGAGCAATTAAGGGCAATAAAGTTGATTTGTTTTTCAATACAAACAGCGAGTGTATGCAGTTTGGAAGAAGAAACGTAAAAGTTTATATCCTTGATTAATCAAAGCAAGCATGTCGTCATGTACGATGTGCTTGTTTTTGTTTTGCCTTTTTTATGCATTGTGTTACCATTACCGCCATAATGATGAATACGGATAGTAAAAGCAGTGCTTTTGCAAAGTGGGAAAGGGGCGTCTTGAATTTTTGCCCGAAAGCAAAACATGACGTTGTAAATGAGACGGCACAAGAGAGCGGGCGCGTGAAGTAATATTTTTTCATTGAAAGGTTAAAAGGAGCGATTATGCTTTTGATTTGCATGTGAACCGAAAATCCGGCCCATGAAAGCGTTGCCGCCGCAAAGGCGCATTTTAATTTTAAATCGGTGTTAAGCGCCGATATTTTTCCGCATCCGTTTGTAATTTCCAAAATACAATTTACGGCACATGCGCATTTTTCGCCAAATATAGGCAAAGAGCTTAAAACTTCGGATATAACGGCAAATATCACAACAAATCCGCAAACTTTAAGTGAGGAAATAACGCTTTGGCATACTGCATCTGTAAAACTTGCGGGAATATGCGAAACGGATTTTTTATCGGAAAAATTTTTGCATACCGTAAAAGGCTTTAATACAGCGGCACATACGATTGCCGAAAAAATGTGTATAGCGTATAGTGTCGCTCCGATTTTTTTCGATCCGAGCATTGCAACCCCCACCGTGCCTATAATAAAGAGCGGACTTGAATTGTTTGAAAAAGCTATAAGACTTTCGGCTTCGGATTTTGAAATCAAGCCGCGTTCGTACAGCGCGCAAGTGCTTATTGCTCCTGTGGGATATCCACATAAAATTCCGCAAATGACGGGCAAAATTGAATGTGCGCTTATTCCGAAAATACTTTTCGTAAAAAATGACAGTGCTCTAAAAGCCGATATGTCTGCACTTGAGGTGAAAACTGCGGAGGCGGTCATAAACGGAAAAACCGACGGTAAAACCTTTTTCGCGCAAAGGAGCATCGCGCTCTGAGCGCAAGATATGATTTTATTCGCATCGGAAATCATAATGAGCATAAATCCCAAAACTATCCAAGACTTTGATTTTTTTAAGAAATTTTTCGTTTTAATCATAAATTCACCCTCATATATGTGCGGATTTTCTCATAAGTTATTTTATGACGGAGGTTTTGGCATATGTCTTCATTTGGTAAATTATCGGCTTTCCTCGACACTGTGAAAAACTTTGACAAGGAAAGTCCGCTTGTAACAATAGAGTCGGATAACTGCGTAACTGTGGAGAATTATACAAAAATAAGGCTTTTTACAGATAGCGAGATTGGAATTGACTTTGAAGGCTTTGTTGTGGCAATAGAGGGCGAAAAACTCGTTATGGACTGTTTTACGCCAAACATGATAAAAATTTTCGGCAAAATCGCAAATATAAGCTATATTTCGGGATAAGTGGGGGTGGAGGCGTGAGGCTTTTTGTATCGGACAGTGTGACCGTGAGAATAACATGCGCGTATTTCGGCGAAAAAAGCGGCAGTACGGAAAAATTTTTCAACAGCTGTGTTGCGGGCGGTATAAAGATTTATAAAATAAGGCGCGATGAGTTTGGCGTTGTGTGCAAAATATCTTCGCGCGATTTTAAAAAAATTCGCTCCTATGCCAGAGAAAGCGGCGTTCGTCTTTGCATAATAAGAAAAAGTGGAATAGGTCTTTACATAAAGCATCGTAGAAAGCGACACGGATTTTTTGCGGGAGGTGCGCTTGCGCTTGCTTTAATGGCGTATCTCACTTCGTGCATATGGGTGATTGACATTATAGGCAACGAAAACGTAAGCGATGATGTGATTATTTCATGCCTTGAAAGCAACGGAATTAAAATTGGCAATTTCAGATATGGTTATGACATGAAGAAATTGCAAAACAAAATGCTCTCGGATTTAAATTCGCTGGCGTGGCTTTGGGTGGATATCGACGGCACGCGTGTCACGGTTCGCGTCCGCGAAAAAAATTTCGGCGTGGAAAGCGAGGAGCAAGATGGCGCATATAACATGGTAGCATCTTACAGTGGATATGTGAAAGACATATTAGCAAAGTCCGGAAGGTGCGTTGTTGAGAGGGGCAGTATCGTGTCGGAGGGAGATTTGCTCATCAGCGGCATAAGTGCAACAAGTTTTCGCGGCAACAGATATATTCATTCTCAAGGAGCGGTGCTTGCGCGAACATGGAGAAAGAAAAGCGGCGAATATCACCACACCAAAACTGAATTTTTACAATCGGGAAACAAAATTCAAAAAAGTACTGTTAATTTTTTCGGTTTTGATGTAAAATTATATTTGAGTGAAAATGTCGATTTCGATTTGTTTGAAAAAAGCACAAAAAAGGGTCAACTTAAAATTTTTAAAAATATTTATTTGCCGATCTCCTTTACAACTGACGAATTTTGTGAGATAATAAGAGAGGATACCGAGATAGATGACCGCGAAGTTGTTTTAACTGCGGCGAAATATCTCACGGCGCAAATAGAGAGCGAAAGAAGTGAGGGCGCCGTAACCGTAAAAAGAGAGTGCGAGTACAAAAAACTCGATAACGGAAATATGTTTGTAACCGTTATCGTAGAGAGCGAGGAAAATATCGCCCAACCGGTAAAAATAGAAGTTGACGAAACAAAGGAGTAATAAATTTGGAAAAAACACTTGAATTTGACAGCATGGATAAAGTTATATCCGTGTTTGGCGAGTACGACAAAAACATTAATCTTATTTCGCGTGAGTTTGAAGTGTCGATTATAAATCGCGATACGGCAATAAAAATATCCGGAGCTCAGCCAAACGTAATCATGGCAGAAAAGGTTATAAATTATCTTTTGATGCTTTTGGAGGGTGGAGATCAGCTCAACGACCAAAACGTAAGCTATGCCATAGAAAATGCTCGCGAGGGTACCGACCCCACAGAGCTCTATGGAAGTGACTGTGTTTGCATAACCGCAAAAGGAAAACCCGTAAAAAGTAAAACTTTGGGTCAGAAAACATATGTTGATGCAATAAAGAAAAATACAATTTCTTTCGGTATCGGCCCTGCGGGAACAGGAAAAACCTACCTTGCCGTGGCAATGGCGGTTAAGGCGTTCAAAAATAAAGAGGTGAGCCGTATAATTCTCACTCGCCCGGCAGTGGAAGCGGGGGAGAAACTAGGCTTTCTTCCGGGAGATTTGCAAAATAAGGTAGACCCTTATTTGAGGCCGCTTTACGATGCGCTCTACGAAATGTTCGGAATGGAAAATTTTGCCCGCCTTTCGGAAAAAGGCGTTATAGAAGTTGCGCCTCTGGCGTATATGAGGGGAAGAACACTTGACGACAGCTTTATAATACTCGATGAAGCACAAAACACTACGCCCGAGCAGATGAAGATGTTTCTTACCCGAATTGGCTTTAATTCCAAGTCAATAGTTACTGGAGATATAACGCAGATAGATTTGCCCGACGGTAAAAAAAGCGGATTAAAAGACGTTATAGGCGTTTTGAAAAACATAGATGACATAGCATTTTGCTATTTCAGCGAACGCGACGTTGTGCGCCACCGCCTTGTTCAGCAGATAATCAAGGCTTATGAAAAGCGCGACTCGTCAAGAAAAAAACCTCAAGCAAGAAGGGATGACAGGTAATGGATACTCTTGTGTATTTTGAAAATGAGCAGGAAAAGTTGCCTTTTGGTACGGAAGATGAAATTCTCATGAAAAAAGTGATAGATGCAACCCTAGAATACGAGAAATTTGCAAAAGACTCTTTTGTGGGGGTAACGGTTACCGATAATGAAAGAATTCGCGAAATAAACAGTGAGCAGAGAAATATAGACAGTGCCACGGATGTTTTGAGCTTCCCCGTTCTCGAATTTGAAAACGGACAACCTCTGGAAAACGTGGGCGACTATTTTGAGGGAAGGCTTATTTTGGGAGATATTGTCTTGTCTTATGAACGCGCAAAGGAACAGAGTGAGGAATTCGGACATTCGTTTGAACGCGAAGTGGGTTACCTTGTTTGCCACAGCGTTTTGCATCTTCTCGGCTACGATCACGAAAACGAAGACGAACGCGCCGTTATGCGCGAAAAAGAAGAAAGTGTTATGAATTTGCTTTCACTTACACGTTAGGGGGATAATCATGGAAAACAGTTTTAAATCAGGCTATGTTACAATAGTCGGTAGACCAAATGTTGGAAAATCCACGCTTTTAAACAGGCTTGTGGGGCAAAAAATCGCCATAATATCACCAAAGCCTCAAACCACGAGAAATAAAATTCTCGGCATAATGCACGGCGACGGCTTTCAAGCCGTATTTACAGACACCCCGGGGTTTCACAAACCCAAAACGAAACTCGGTGAGAATATGATAAAGGCGGTAAACGAAACCATAGGCGATGCCGATCTGGCGGTAATGGTGGTTGAACCTAAAACGGAAATAAGCGCCGCCGAAGAGGCGATACTAAAAAAAATACAAAAGATTCCGTCGATACTTGTTATAAATAAGTGCGACGCTTACTCGAAGGAAACTCTTCTTGCTGTTATAGCAAAATATAATGCTTTGTGCGATTTTTCGGCTATTGTTCCTTTGAGCGCGCGAACGGGAGAGAACGTTTCGGAGCTTGAAAACGTAATAAAAGAAAATCTCCCCGAAGGGCCAATGTATTACCCTGAAGACATGGTTACAGACCAGTCGGAAAAGCAAATTGTGTCTGAGGTGATAAGGGAAAAAATGCTTTGCGTTTTAAGACAGGAAATTCCTCACGGCTCGGCGGTTGAAATCGTTAAGATGAAATACGACAGCTCAAAATACGGCGGAATGTATAACATCAGCGCAAATATATTTTGCGAAAAAGACTCTCACAAAGGCATAATTATCGGAAGCGGCGGCAAAACGCTAAAAAAAATCGGTACCCTTGCAAGGCAGGAGTGCGAAAAAATGCTTGAGTGCAAGGTGTTTTTGGAGCTTTGGGTAAAGGTTAAGGAAGATTGGAGAAATTCCGAAAATATGCTTAGAGAGTTTGGCATGAGCGAAACAAATTAAAAATATTTCCAACATAAAATTCGCCTGAATGAAGATGATATATATATCGGGGTGATTTTTATGGAGATGAAATATTATTGGGATTTGTTTGCCGAAACGGGAAGCGTGGAAGGCTATCTTCTCTACACAATGATGGAAAGGCAGGCGGCGGAAAATGGAAGAAATCAAGACAAAGGGCCTGATTTTAAGCTCGAACAACCTAAACGACAATGATAAAATATATACCGTTATGACTCGTGATATGGGTAAAATAACGGCTGTTTCCAAAGGAATACGTTCTCACAAACACAAAGATTTTGCGGCAATGCAAAATTTTTGTTACAGCGATATGATTTTAAATCGCCGTACAGGACTTTGCTATGTGAGTTCGGCATCGGTTATAGATAATTTTTACGGAATAAGAAATTCCGTGGAACAGATGAGCCTTGCCTCTTACGTTGCGGACGTTGTGAAAAACTCTCCCGAGGATTTTGTTTTGGATGATGAATATTTCAGCTTTGTGTTAAACACGCTTTTTCTCATAGGAAAAGCGGAAGAAAAGCGCGGAAAAGAGGATGTAAAAACTTATCTTAAAAGGCTGAAAGCCGTTTTTGAGTTCAAAACAGTGTGCGCCGAGGGTTTTTCGCCATACATAGAGAGCTGTGCAATTTGCGGCAGTGCAAAAAATATCGAATGTTTTGATTTGGATGAGGGAAAGGTTATTTGCAAAAATTGCAAAGACTCTTTTTCTCTTCGCGAATGTGTGCGCCTTACGCCGCTTTGTGTAAAACTCATCGGATTTTTGCTCCAAAGCGATTATAGAAGTGTTTTCGGTTTTAAATCTCCCGAAAACGAGCTTGAAATCATTGCTTTGATATGCGAAAAGTATATGTTAAATTGTCTTGAGATTTGTCCGCATAGCCTTTTTTACTTAAAAAGCGTGTTTGAGGGCGAGAAAAGTGTATAATATTGCACACCTTTTTGCTTTAAAAACATACACATGTAACAAAAATCAACAAAAATGACACATAAAATTAAAAAATATCAAAAAAGACTGGAATTTTGCGCCGATTTGTTATAAAATATACGGTGTGATTAATTGAGAAAAATGGAGGTATAAAAAATGGCTCACAAGTATGTTTACCTTTTCTCTGAAGGTGACGCTACAATGAGAAACCTTTTGGGCGGTAAAGGTGCAAACCTTGCCGAGATGACAAAACTCGGTCTCCCCGTACCCCAAGGTTTTACTATTTCTACAGAGGCTTGTACACAGTATTATGAGGATGGACGTAAGATTAACGACGAAATCCAGGCTCAGATAATGGAGTACATAGAAAAAATGGAAGAGATTACCGGCAAAAAATTCGGTGATCACGAAAATCCTCTTCTCGTATCTGTACGAAGCGGTGCTCGCGCGTCGATGCCCGGTATGATGGACACAATTTTGAACCTCGGTCTTAACGAAGACGTTGTAGAGGTAATGTCCAAAAAATCCAACAACCCCAGATGGGCATGGGATTGCTACAGAAGATTTATCCAGATGTATTC